>CAYXPG010000046.1:0-11981 GCA_964467205.1 uncultured Pirellulales bacterium
TGCCTGTGATGATTGAAAAGCCCCTGGCGGTCGATGTTAAAGAAAGTAAAAAGATAGTAAGGCTTGCGAAGAAAAAGAATGTTGTTGTAGGCGTAGGCCATTCCGAGCGCTGCAATCCGGTTGTACAGGCGATGAAACGGCTCAATATTGAGCCGAAGTTTATCGAGGCCAACCGCATCAGTCCTTATCCGTTCCGCTCGACGGATGTGGGCGTTGTGCTGGATGTGATGATACACGATATAGATATTATTCTGTCTATGGCACAGAGCAAAATTAAAAGAATAGATGCGGTGGGCGTCGGCGTTATCGATAAAAAGGAAGACATTTGCAATGCGAGAATTGTTTTTGAGAGCGGCTGTATTGCGAATATTACCGCCTCAAGGCTGGCTTTGAAAACTGTAAGAAAGATACGTGTATTTAGTCGGCAGGGGTATCTGAGTCTGGATTATTACAAAAAATACGGCATTGTAATTAAGGCCGAACCAAATATTGATGTTGTCAAATGGATAAGAGAGCGCAGAGAAGCGGGAGACTTTAATCTGTTGAGTGTCAACTGGCCGGACCTGCTGCACATCGAAGAGCTTGAAATTGATGATAAGGAGCCGCTGCGGCTTGAGCAGGAGGCGTTTCTGAGTGCCTGTGCGGATAAAGCGGCCAAGCCTGAGGTTACGGCCGAGGATGGACTGGCGGCAATGGAGTGTGCTGAGAGGATTCTGGCCTCCGTAAAAAAACACAAGTGGGATGGGTAATTAATATTGGTTTGTGAAGGGATTGTTTTATGGCTCGTAAATTCTGGATTAGTTTATTGTTGGTGACGGTTGTTTTGATGGCCGGTTGTAAACACCGAGAAAGTGAGAACATGACAAAGAAAGTGAAGCTGGAAACGAGTAAGGGTGACATTATTATTGAGCTTAACGAGGAAAAGGCGCCGGTCACAGTGGCCAATTTCCTTCGGTACGTGGAAGAAGGTTTTTATGATGGGACCATATTTCACAGGGTTATACCGAACTTTATGGTGCAGGGCGGCGGCTTTACGGCGGATATGCGGAGGAAACAAACGCATGGGATGATTGTCAATGAAGCCAAAAATGGTTTGAAAAACAATAGAGGCACTGTCGCGATGGCCAGGACGAACGACCCTGACAGCGCATCAGCTCAGTTTTTTATCAATCACAAAGACAATGACGGCCTGAATTATGCCGGACAGCTCAATCCGGGGTATGCGGTGTTCGGCACAGTAGTCGAAGGTATGAGTGTTGTGGATGCGATTGCGGCGGCCAAGACAACGAGTCGTAGTGGTATGCGCGACGTTCCCGTCGAGCCGATAGTCATAAAATCAGCGATGGTTGTATCGGGAAAACAGGGTTTGTAGTAAGCTAAGTTTTTAGTCTTAGTCTGGTGACCTGTTGGTGCGCAAGGCGAGTAGGTTCGGGCAGACGATATTTAACCGCACAGTCAAGCACGATTTTTATCGCATCTTTCAGCAGGCATTTGTTGCCGACAGATACGAAAACCGGCTTGACGTTGGTGCGTGTTCTGACTACCGCGCCGATGACCTCATCTTTATCTTTTAATAAACTGTAGGTGCCTTTTTCTGCCGGCGGCTCTTCGAAGGTGCCGGTCAATCTGCTTTTTGCACAGCCGATGGTCGGCTTATCGAAGAACAATCCCAGATGCGCCGCAAGACCGAGTCGGCGGGGGTGGGCGATGCCCTGGCCGTCGACGATAAACAGGTCGGGGCAGGTTTTGAGTTTTTCTACGGCTGCGATACAGGCGGGCGCCTCGCGGAAAGAGAGCAGCCCTGGTATGTAGGGCAGAGGAACTTTTCGAGCCGCACTTGTTGTTTCGACAATCTCGAAGGGGATTGTTGGCTGTGCCCCGACAACGGTTGTATCTGGAAGTTTCAAGACAACGGCGGCAGCAACTATCCTTTGCCCATCCTTACTGAGGGCACAATCCAGGCCGGCAATAAGTTTGGGGCGGTTTTTCAGGGGGCTAAATCGCACTTTGCCGGCGAAGCGTCTCTGCAGTTCTGCCGCCTGTCGGCACGACAAGTTCCAGCTATGCAATCTTTTTGTCCGCATAACAGCTATATTTTATTGATTAATGGATGATTAATAAAACTCAGATTTCATTTTACCTTCTTGTATGAGTTTGTTACAATAATTAGCCTGGGTAATTGCAGAATTTTTGAAAAAGCCTATTATCCCGACAAGTGAGAACAGGATGGCAAAAGGGACAGAAAAAGCGATAAAAATAACCGGGGCATCTGAGCACAACCTAAAAAATATCAACCTCAGCATTCCGCGTGATAAGCTGGTGGTGATTACCGGCATAAGCGGCTCGGGCAAAAGCTCGCTGGCCTTCGATACGATTTACGCTGAGGGCAGGAGAAAATACGTCGAATCGCTCAGTGCCTATGCCCGTCAGTTTCTCGAACAGATGCAAAAGCCGGCGGTGGGAGAGATTACCGGCCTGCCTCCCACAATCGCAATTGAGCAGCGAAGCTCGGCCAGTAATCCCCGCTCAACGGTTGCCACCACCACCGAAATTTACGATTATTTCAGATTACTTTTTGCCCGTGCCGGACAGCCCCACTGCTGGATTTGCGGCAAAGAGATAACCAGCCAGCACCCTTCACAAATAGTAGATTCGATACTTTCCTTATCTGAAGGAACAAAGGTGCAGATTTGTGCCCCGCTGGTTCGCGGTAAAAAAGGCGAGCACAAAAATATTTTTGCCGAGATACAGCGTGAAGGTTTCGTTCGGGTGCGGGTTGATGGGGTTGTTTACGATTTGCATAATGTTCCTGATTTACATAAGAACAAAAAGCACAGCATTGCGGCGGTTGTTGACAGATTGATTATTAATGATTCGGTGCGAGTTCGCCTGACTGATTCGGTGGAGACCGCCCTTAAACTTGCCGACGGGGTGCTTTTGGTGCTGGCGGCCGAACCACAGGAGGAAACCAAAAGCGAAAAGTCAAAGACAAACAACAATAATCAGTGGAAGGAATTTATCTATAGTGAAAAATTTGCCTGCCCCAGGCATCCGCAGGCGAGTCTTGAGGAACTCTCGCCGCGGCTGTTTAGCTTTAACAGCCCTTATGGCGCCTGCAGAAGCTGTGACGGGCTGGGGACAATTCTGGAATTCGACCCCGACCTGGTTGTGCCGGACAAACTAAAGTCGCTGGAAAACGGTGCTGTTGCCGCCTGGCGAGGGGGCGGTAAAAGAATGAACATATTCTATAATCGGCTTGTAAAAAAATTCTGCAGGAATATGGGTATCAGTAAATCGATACCATTTGAGCGGATACCTGAAGAGATAAAGAAGGTTTTGATGTACGGGACGGAGCCGTCTGAGAAGCAAAAGTACGGCCTGTCGTTTGAGGGGGTCATCCCGAACCTTGCCCGGCGATGGAGGACGACAACCAGTGAATATGTTAAGGCCAAATTGCATAGTTATCTTTCTGAGCAGCCCTGTCAGGACTGCAGGGGTGCGAGGCTCAGGCCCCAAGCCACTGCTGTAACCGTGGGTGACAGCAATATTTATCAACTGACCTCGTTGAGTATTGAGAAGGCGCAGAAATTTTTCAATAAACTGGAGCTTGATGAAGAAAAGTCGTTGATTGCCGCCCAGATTTTGAAGGAGATACAGGCCAGGCTGAAATTTATGGTCGATGTCGGGCTTGGGTATTTGACTCTGGATAGGCGAAGCGGCACTCTTTCCGGCGGCGAAGCCCAGCGGATTCGCCTGGCGACACAGGTCGGCAGCGGCCTGGTTGGGGTCTGTTACGTTCTTGACGAGCCGACAATAGGTCTGCACAAGCGCGACAACGACCGTTTGCTCGGGATACTGCACCGGCTCAGCAGACTCGGAAATACCGTTATAGTTGTCGAGCACGATGAGGATATTATCAAAAGTGCGGACCATATTATCGACATCGGCCCGGCTGCAGGCGCACAAGGCGGACGGATTGTTGTCCAGGGAGATTACAAGGACGTTATCGGATGCAGAAAATCTTTGACCGGTGAATATCTGAGCGGCAAAAAGAAAATAAGCCTGCCGGTTAAAAGACGCAAATACAATTTGAGAAAATGTGTCGAAGTAAAGGGCGCTGCAGAGAACAATCTAAGAAATATTGATGTGAAATTCCCGCTCGGTGTTTTTATCTGTGTGACAGGCGTTTCGGGTTCCGGCAAGAGTTCTTTGGTCAGCCAGATTCTTATAAGGGCATTAAAACGTCGGCTCTATGAATCCCGCGAAAGGCCCGGCAAACACAAAACCATTCTTGGTGTTTCGCAGATTGACAGGGTCATAGAGATAGACCAGTCACCGATAGGCAAAACGCCACGAAGTAACCCGGCCACATATACAGGAGTCTTTGACGTTATAAGAAAACTGTTTAGTATGACGCGGGAGGCAAAGATTCGCGGTTACAAGCCCGGACGATTCAGCTTCAACGTCAAGGGCGGAAGATGTGAGTACTGCAGGGGACAGGGGACAAAGAAAATTGAAATGCACTTTTTGCCCGATGTTTATGTGACCTGCCAGAGCTGCAAGGGTAGAAGATATAATCCCCAGACGCTGCAGGTTACTTACAAGGGCAAAAACATCGCCGATGTGCTTGATATGAGAATAGATGAAGCGCTCGATTTTTTTGCTAATTTTCCGACCATTGAGCGTTTGTTGAAAACGCTCTATAACGTTGGTCTGGGATATATGCAGTTGGGCCAGCCGTCAACAACGCTTTCCGGCGGTGAGGCACAAAGGGTGAAACTGGCAACCGAACTGGGCAAGGTCGCTACCGGCCGGACACTTTATCTGCTTGATGAGCCGACAACGGGGCTTCACTTTGCCGATATTCGTAATCTCTTAAATGTCCTGCAGAGATTGACCGATATGGGTAATACAATCGTTGTAATCGAGCATAATCTTGATGTTATTAAAATGGCGGACTATATAATAGACCTCGGTCCGGGTGGAGGGGACTCCGGCGGCAGGGTCGTTGCTGAAGGAGCGCCGGAGGATATTGTCAAAAACAAAAAGAGTTATACAGCAAAATACCTGCAGGACAAACTTAACAGGAAAAAAAGAACAAAAACAAAAAAGCGAAAATAAAAGGAAGAGTTTTGGCGAATTTTTATGATTGCTCAGACGCTTAAATGGGTTGGTGACATTGATGGTTTTCTGGAGCTTACGGACCAGCGGATGCTGCCTGCTGAATTTGTCAGGCTGCAGTGCAGGGACATCGGCCAGGTTTATGAAGCGATAAAAACCCTTGCTGTGCGCGGGGCGCCGGCATTAGGGGTCAGTGCAGCATACGGGCTGGTTTTGAGTTTGCAGAAGTTGGCTAAAGGTGATGGTGTCCGGGCCGCACTTGTCTGTCTGAAGGAGGCCGGTGACTATCTGGCCTCGTCACGACCGACGGCGGTGAACCTGTTCTGGGCGGTGGAAAGGGTCAGGCAAAAAGCTGAGGAATTTGCTGGGGCAGAAGCGAAGGCGGATTTGAAAAAACTGCGGCAGGTTGTTCTGGCCGAGGCAAACGCTGTTTGTCAGGAAGATATTGATATGTGCCGTCGCATCGGAGAGAACGGCCAAAAGTTTATCAGGGACGGGAGCGGTGTTTTGACGCATTGCAACGCCGGCGCACTGGCAACTGCCGGTCAGGGGACGGCTTTGTCGGTGATATTTGAGGCACATAAAAGGGGCAGGAAATTTAAGGTTTATGCCGATGAGACCCGACCTTTATTGCAGGGAGCACGATTGACGGCCTGGGAGTTAAAACAGGCCCGAATTGATGTTACGGTTATTTGTGACAATATGGCAGGGGCGCTTATGAAACAGGGGCAAATCAGTATGGTGATAACCGGCGCCGACAGAATCGCTGCAAACGGTGATGCGGCTAATAAAATCGGAACTTACAGCCTGAGTGTTCTGGCCAAAGAGCACGGCATACCTTTCTATATTGCTGCACCATCGAGCACATTTGATTTGAGTATAAAAAGCGGGGCCGAGATACCCATCGAGCAAAGGGCGGCGGAAGAGGTAACGACCTTTGCTAAAGTACAAATTGCCCCTGAAGGCGTTGACGTGTATAATCCGGCGTTCGATGTTACGGATGCCTCGTTTATTACCGCAATAATTACAGAGAAGGGTGTAATTGAGGACCCCGACGTTGACAGTATTTCCAGATGTTTAAGGTGAAAGACTTATGACAGAAGCAGAGAGTCAGAATTTGCAATCGGCTCCGGCAGTTACCGCAGTGCAGCCGAATGAACAGTTATTGCTTCGCTGGCGCAGGCGTAATAGTTATTACTATAGTTGGCTGGAGCGGATTTACAGGTTTGTTGTTCGCCCGGACAGCCGGGTCCTGCACGTCGGTTGTGAATGCGGAGACCTGTTGGCGGCGGTTGAGCCGTCCTACGGCCTCGGCGTAGATTCGGACGGCGATGCTATTGAACTGGCGAAAAAGCGATTCAGCCATTTGGAATTTCGCGCAGCCGACCCGCACGAGCTGCAGCTCGATGAAAAATTCGATTATGTTCTGATTTGCAATTCATTGGGTCAGTGGCGTGACATCCAGGAAGTTCTTGAGCGCATTCATCCGGCAACGACCGAAAGTACACGGATTGTGATAACTTATTACAATCATTTTTGGGAGAGTGTTTTACGATTGGGGTCGTGGCTTAGAATTCGTCGGCCGCACTCGTATCAAAACTGGCTGCCGTCAAAGGACATCGAAAATCTGCTTGATTTGAGCGGTTTTGATGTTATTCGGTCGGACTCTTTTCTGATGTTGCCGAAGCGTATCTGGCCTTTTACAAGTATTTGTAATTATTTTCTTTCTTTGCTGCCGGGATTTCGCTTTTTCAATTTGATAAATCTTGTTGTAGCCCGCCCATTGCCGCTCGCCCGCCGCGATGAAGAGCTGTCGGTTTCTGTTATAGTTCCCTGCAGAAATGAGCGCGGCAACATTGAGGATGCTATAAAACGGATTCCACAGATGGGCAGGGAAACGGAGATAATCTTTGTTGACGGCAACAGCACGGACGGGACGGCCGAGGAGATAGAAAACCAGATAAAAAACCATCCGGAACGCAAAATCAGCCTGATTCGTCAGGGCGACGGCGTCGGCAAAGGTGATGCCGTCAGAAAAGGTTTTGCAGCCGCCGGGGCGGATGTGCTGGTCATTCAGGATGCGGATTTAACGGCGCCGCCTGAGGATTTGCCGAAATTTTTCAGGGCGCTGCGTGACGGCAGGGGCGAGTATATCAACGGCTCACGGCTTGTTTATCCTATGGAAAAGCAGGCGATGCGCTTTTTGAATTTGCTCGGGAATAAATTTTTCGGCTCCCTGTTTAGCTGGCTGCTGGGCCAGAGATTCAGGGACACGCTGTGCGGAACGAAAATGATTTGCAAAAAAGATTACGAGTTAATTGCCGCCAACCGTTCATACTTCGGTGATTTTGACCCCTTCGGTGATTTTGACCTTATTTTTGGAGCGGTAAAGCAGAACTTTAAGGTCGTTGAGGTGCCGGTAACATATCGTGCAAGGACTTACGGCTTAACAAATATCAGCCGATTCAGACATGGCTGGCTGCTGCTTAAAATGAGCTGGATTGCATTTAAAAAAATCAAGTGGCTCCCAGGGGCACGTAAAACCAAAAAGTAGTTGAACAGTTTAAGTTTGTTTGCCGAGCTTTAAGTGCTCGGCAGAGACACTGTATGAAACAAACATCCCGGAAATCTTATTTCCTTATGATTTGTGCTGCACTTGTGGTTGCCACAGGTGCTCTCTATTGGCAGGTGCAGGGCTTTGATTTTGTTAATTATGATGACCAGGCTTACGTGGAGGACAACGAGATTGTCCGAAAAGGCCTGACACGCGAAGGATTTGTGTGGGCTTTTACCACGGACAAAACCGGATACTGGCATCCATTGACCTGGCTGTCGCTTATGCTTGATTGTGAATTGGCCCGCTCTGTAACGCGGACCTGTCATACGACAAACGTGCTGATTCACATTGTCAATACGCTGTTATTATTTTGGGTTTTAAGGCGAATGACGTCGGCCCTGTGGTGCAGCGCTTTTGTGGCGGCGCTGTTTGCACTGCATCCGCTGCACGTTGAGTCCGTGGCGTGGATTTCGGAGCGAAAGGACGTGCTGAGCACGTTTTTCTTTTTTTTGACGATGCTTTTTTATGTGCGTTACGTTGAACGTCCGGGCTTTATCAGGTATGTCGCCGTTGCGTTGTGTTTTGCGATTGGGCTCCTGGCCAAACCGATGCTGGTAACGCTGCCGTTTGTGCTGCTTCTTTTGGACTATTGGCCGTTGGGGCGTTTGCGAGCGGGGCAGTTGGTCGGTAAAGGCAAGCAGAGGCAAAAAGCAAGCAAGGCCGCCGTTCGTCTGGTGGCTGAGAAGATACCCCTTTTTATTTTAACGGCTGTTTTAAGCGTAGTTACTTACCTGCTGCAGAAAAGCGGTCAGGTCGTTGCTGATTTGGAGTTTGGCGTGCGGCTGTCCAATGCCATTGCCTCCTATGGCCGATATATAGGCAAGATGTTCTGGCCAAGCGGCCTGACGGTAATTTATCTGCATTCTGAGAAAATAGAGGTGTGGCCGCTGGTGGTTTCGTCAATCGTATTGGTTTGTGTATCAGCGGTGGTAATTCTTCAAGCGCGGCGGAGGCCTTATCTGGCGATGGGCTGGTTGTGGTATATAGGACTGCTGGTGCCGGTTATTGGTTTGGTGCAGGTGGGCAATCAGGCAATGGCCGACAGGTACACCTATGTGCCTCTGACAGGTCTGTTCATTATGCTCGCCTGGAGTGCTGCAGATGTCACCAAAGGCTTGCGTTATCAAAAGATTGTATCAGGGGCGGCGGGTGTTTCGATAGTTTTGGTTCTGTCGGTTTGCAGTTGGTTTCAGGTGCAGCACTGGCAAAACGGCGTTACTCTTTTCGGACATGCGGTTGATGTAACCCGGGGTAATTACCTTGCTTATAGTAACTTCGGGGTAGCGTTGAAAAGGGCCGGTAGAGTTGAAGATGCGATTGAGCAGTGGAAGACCTCATTACAGATAAGGCCGGACTTTGACACCGCCATTGGAAACCTGGGGCCGGTTCTGGTTGAAAATGGACGAGTTGAGGAAGCGATTTTTTACTATAAAGAATTCCTGGGATGGGCACCGGATGACTGCAGGACGCATATGAATATGGCTGATGCACTCTTTCAACTGAGGATTTATGAACAGGCAGTCCAACATTATGAAGCGGCACTTCTGTTTGGCTGTGATTCTGTTAACATCCGTTACAGTTTAGCTATGGCCCTTTCAAATCTGGGCAGATATGACGAGGCGATTTTGCATTACAGGAAATTCCTGCAGCAGCGGCCGGATAGTTTCAGGGCGCACAATAATCTGGGAGCGATGCTGCTGGCCAGGCGTAATGTTGACGAAGCGATGAAACATTTTCAGGAGGCATTGCGGCTGAATTGGGATTATTTTGGTGCGCATATGAACCTGGCAACGGCGCTGATGGACCAGGGCAATATCCACGAAGCGTTACTGCATTACGAGGAGGCCGTGCGAATTAACCCAAACGACAGGACTGCCCGACAAGCGCTGAAAGAAGCAAAAGAAATATTGGCAAAACAGAGTAAAGAGGACAGGTAAGAAGCCCCGATATAAAAAATAAATTATGAAACTGATTAAAAGATTGCTCAAACTTCCCGCAGCCAGGGACATCAAGGACCTTGATGACCCCGCCACTACTTTGTTACACGCACGTATGGTACAGTGCAAACCGTTTCTTAGGAGATTATATGTTGATTTTTACAGGCAGCTCGAAAAAGCGGTGCCTGAGTCGAAAGACAGAATTATTGTTGAGCTTGGCAGCGGCGGCGGCTTTATCAAAGAGGTGATAGCAGATGCGGTTACAAGTGACATCCTTGAGCTGCCGAACGTTGATAAGACGTTCTCGGCTCTTGATATGCCCTTTGAAGAGGGTAGTGTTGATGCATTCTTAATAATAGATGTTCTTCATCATATCGTAGATTCGAGGGTTTTTTTCACTGAGGCGCTGCGGTGCCTTAAGGTCGGTGGAAAAATCGTTATGATTGAGCCGGCAAACACCTTTTGGTCGAGGTTTATCTACAGAAATTTTCATCACGAGCTCTTTGATACTCAGGCAGGCTGGCAGCTAAAAGAAATTGGGCCGCTTTCACACGGCAACGGTGCGATTCCCTGGATAATTTTTTCGCGGGACCGCACGATATTTGAAAACCAATTTCCTTCTTTGAAGATTGTTTCGATGCACACCCACACACCCCTGAGATATCTGCTCAGCGGCGGTTTGAAGCTCCGCCAGCTGGTGCCGTCTTTTACTTACCCCGCGGTTAAAGCCATAGAATTTATCCTGACTCCCGCCAACAGCTTGTTGGGTATGTTTCAGACGATAGAACTTAAAAAAGTGTAGTTAGGGCAAAAACAATGGCAAGGGCAAGAGGCAAAAAGAAAGAGGCTAAAAAGACTGAGGTTTCATCATTGCCGGTGTCACCGGTGCCGGCCTGGAGCCGCGGCACAGTTATAGCGTTGCTTATTTTAGTTGGAATAAGTGCCGCCTTTAATTTCACGGCAATCAACTGGGGCCAGCCGGCTGGATATTCCTGGAATCCGGATTCTGTAGCAGGGGCCAGAACTGTTCGCCAGTTGCAGTATATATTTAAGCCCTGGACCCTGAAATATCCTCGCTTTCATTTTTTGATACTCAAAATATTTTATCAGCCGTTTATAGACCACTGGGAAAAGAACCCTGTAACAGGTTTTGACCGGCAGGGCCGTCAGGTCAGCACGCCTTTCAACACCGAGCGGTTCAGCACCCTCGTTATAGTCTCCAGAACAATCTCGGCACTTATGGGCGCAGGCGCGGTCGTAGGATTATTTTTTACGGCAAGATTGCTTTTTGGCGATTGGGTCTCGGCCTTTTTTTCGGGAATGGCTCTTGCCTGTTCGATGCTTTTTGTTCTGTACAGTCATCTGGCAAATATGGATGTTCCCTGCGCATTCTGGTTTGCCTGGAGTCTGTACTGGGCTGTCAAAGCTGTTTATATAGGAAAATGGCGTCACTTTGTGCTGTTGGGTTTATTCAGTGCACTGACGGTATGCACAAAAGACCCTGCCGCAGGTTTTATCGTTGGTCTGGCAATCGCAGTATGGCTGGCGATGTTCGGAGCGGCGAGAGATGCAGGACAATCTTTTAAGAAAGGGTTGACTTCCATTTTCAGCTTGAAAGTGCTTGCGGCGGTTTTGGTTGCAGGGTTTGTCTTTGCGCTGCTCAGCGACCTTTTAACAACACCGAGCGCATTTTTTGAGCGAATGAACTTCTGGTTTAAGGTAGGTGCAGCCGGCTATAATATAGGTTTCAGCGACCATTGGACGTTTCTAAAGAGAAACTGCGTATCTATTTATTATTCATTGGGCTGGCCATTATTGGCGGCGGTTGCCGCTTCTGCGGTGTATTGTATTATTAAGTTCCGATGGAAATCGGCCTTTGCAATAGTGCCGGTTGTGGTTTTTTATGTCGTTGTAATAGCACGCGTTCGCCTGAACATACCGCGGTATTATATACCGGGCTATGTTTGCTTTATGCTGCTTGTCGGCAAAGGCTGTGCCGGGCTGCTGCGATGGAAAAAGCTGCCTTTAGCGGTTAGAATTCTGCCGATTGCGGTTGTTTATGTTTTGTCGGCGCTCTACTGTATCGGCATTGATTTGGAGATGATTGACGACAGCCGTTACAGGGCCGAAAAATGGCTTAAGGCTCAGGTTACCCCGGCTGATACGGTCATAGCAATGTCGCAGCAGGCGTATGCACCGCGCGTTCAAATGCTTGGCTGCAGGTCAAATTTCGTCACAGCAAGGCCCAAGGACGAAAAGCTTCTGCAGCAAATCAGGCCGTTTGCAACCTATCTTGTTTTGCCGGA
>CAYXPG010000047.1:0-11909 GCA_964467205.1 uncultured Pirellulales bacterium
TTTCAAACGTTTTTGAACGTTTTTTTCTTACCCATTTCACCTATTTGCCCCATCCCCACACCCCAATCTCCCTTTTTAGCTTAAGAGCAGGGATTTGCCCTCGAATCTGCTGAAATTTCCCCCCAAAATCCCTCAAATTTTAAAAAATTATCTCAAAAATTACGTACATTTTTACCTGCGCAAATGATTCGAAATTCCTCGCCTCTTATGTCTGTTATCTTGAGTCTTGTGTCTTATAGTGCCTGCGTATTTTATTCGAACTGAATATCAGCCAAATTCAACTGGACATTGGTGAAGCCGTTATATGTATTGAGTTGCGGCTGATAGGCAACATTGAAAAACTCATTCTCAAGCAGTTTTTTCTCCAATTTGCCCATACCAAAACCTATACACCGAATTGATGATGTATTGTCCGTCAGGGCCAATTGGAGGTGGCCGCCGTTTGCACCGACCCTTCTCGGTGCAGAAGCAAGACGAACACCTTTTGTTGCGAAAATCGGTTCGGGATTGCCCGCGCCAAATGGGCCAAGCATTTCAAACTCGCTGACTGTTTCTTTCCCAAGTTCACTTAATTGGGCCAATGCATCAATGTGAAGTTTTGCAACTACATCGTCTTCACTCAGGTTATCTTTTGTGTAGTCTTCTAATTCGGCTGTGAATTGGTCTATTTTTTCGGTTTCGATGGTTATACCCGCCGCCATTTTGTGTCCGCCGAAAGTAATCAAATGGTGCGAACAGCTGCTGATTGCCGTCAAAATATCAAAGCCGGCTATGGAACGGGCAGAACCCGAGGCAATTGGCTCTGCCGTGTTAATCATAATAGTCGGGCGATAGAATTTATCTACTATTCGTGAGGCAACAATACCTATTACACCGCCGTGCCAGGTTGCATCGGCAAGAACTATGCTCTTTCTATCAGGATGATTAAGGCCCTGGGCAACAATTATTTCGCAGGCCTGTTTGAATATCTTCCTTTCGCACTGCTGCCGCAGAGAGTTTTGCTCTTTAAGATACTCGGCTATTTTTACGGCCCGTATCGGGCTATTGGTTGTCAAAAGCTCAACGGCCAGTCTTGCGTGTCCCATACGTCCTGCCGCGTTGAGCATTGGTGCCAGCCGAAAGCCAATATGAAAACTATCGAGTCCCTGTCCCGACAGGCCGGCTGACTCAATCAAGGCCCCAATGCCGCAAAGTTCGCACTCGGGCAGGGCTTTGAGGCCGTAGCTTGTCAGAACCCTGTTTTCACCGCGCAGGTCCATAATATCTGCGATTGTTCCCATAGCCGCCAGACTTGTTGCATTCAGCATAAAGTCGCGTAATTTCGGCTCAAGCTTTGGACCGGTCTTGAATTCGTTAGCAATAGCCCATGCCAACTTAAAGGCGACCATTGAACCGGACGAATCCTGGTTTGGGTAAGATTCGTCCATCGCCGGATGTACAATTGCCAGTGCCCCGGGTAATTCTGGGCCGGGCTGATGATGGTCGGTTATTATTAAATCAATGCCTAATTGTTCGGCTAATTCGGCCGTCTCGCAGGCGCAAACGCCACAATCGACGGTAATTAAGACCCTGCTGCCGGATTTGGCCAACGAACGAACGGCTCCGGCGTTCAGCCCGTAACCCTCGTCGATACGATGGGGTATGTAGTAATCCACTTTCGCTCCGAGCAGTGTTAGAATCTGAAAAAGAATTGATACGCCCGTAATGCCGTCGACATCATAATCGCCGTAAATGGTAATTTTTTCGGTGTTTTTGACGGCCTGCTTTATTCGAGCAACCGCCGCCTCGCTGCCGGGCATCTGCTCCGGCGGTATAAGTTCGGTCAGTTTCGGCCTTAAGAAAACACAAGCGGTGCCGGCGTCAGTTACTCCACGATTGACTAAAACCTGTGCCAGCAGAGAGGATACCTTGAGCGATTTGGCAAGCTGGGCAGAAGCCTCTTGTGCAGGCTGGATTACCCATCGTTTTTTCTGCATCCGTGCGGAAACTCGCATTGAAAACTTGTCCTGTCCTTAGCCTTATTAATTTGCGGTGCTGCTAAATGCCTTTATACAAAAAGCTTCATCAAATGCAAGGATTGTTTTTGCCTCCTCGCAAAAACGTCATTTATTACCCTTGCTTTTGAGACACTGCTACTTTTGCTCGTTTGTTTTATGCTCGACTGTATGTGAGTGTCTCTGGGTTCGCAGATTTAACTCGTCGAGCTGTTTGGTGTCCACTTCGCTGGGTGCATCGGTTAAGAGGCACTGTCCTCTTTGGGTTTTCGGGAATGCAATAACATCTCTTATATTTTCCGTTCCGGTCAGAAGCATAACAATTCTGTCAAGGCCAAAAGCTATCCCGCCGTGCGGCGGCGCGCCATATTCAAGGGCCTTTAAGAAAAATCCGAACTGCCGCTGTGCCTGGCTTTTAGAAATCCTGAGCAGGTCAAATATCTTTTGCTGCAAAGCAGTATCGTGGATACGAATGCTTCCGCCGCCAATTTCCGAGCCGTTGACGACAATATCATAAGCCAGCGAGCAAATATTGGCGGGGTCGGTTTCGAGCTTGGCTACATCGGCCGGCACAGGTGCAGTAAACGGATGGTGCAGCGAATCATAACGGTTTGCGCCCTCATTCCACTCAAACAATGGAAAATCCACCACCCAGACAAATTCAAAACTGCTTTCATCATATAGGTTCTGTTCTTTTGCCAGTCTGCAGCGCAACGGAGCCAATGCTTTATTAGCGGCTCTTTCATCATCGGCAACTAACAAAAGCAAATCGCCGTCTCTGGCACCGAATCGCTCGATAATCTGCTGTAGTTGTTCGGGGGTAAAGAACTTGGCGATACTGCCGGTGAGGGTAAATTTATCGTTTTCCTTCTTTGTCTTGAACCATGCCAGTCCTTTTGCACCATAATCGCCGACAAATTCGGTCAACCTTCTTTCAATGTCACTTCTTGAATACTTATCGCCGTTTGCAGCACAGAGACCTTTTACAACGCCGCCTTTTTCGATAACCGATGTAAATACCTTGAAAGTGCATTCTTTTGCGATGTCTGATATATCTCTGAGCTTCATATCGAAGCGCAGGTCCGGTCGGTCGGTGCCGTAATCAGCCATTGCCTCTTTATAGCTCATTCGACGTATCGGCACTTCCACGTCCACATCCAGTATCTTCTTCCAGACCTCTGCTACCATTTTTTCATTAATGCCGATGACATCATCGACATCGGCAAAGCTGACCTCGACGTCAATTTGAGTGAACTCAGCCTGGCGGTCCGCCCGTGGGTCTTCATCACGGAAGCAGCGGACTATCTGGAAGTATTTATCGACTCCGCTGACCATTAGAATCTGCTTGAAGAGCTGCGGTGATTGCGGCAGGGCATAAAAACAGTTCTTATGCAGTCTGCTGGGCACAAGAAAATCTCTTGCTCCTTCGGGCGTGCTCTTTGCCAGCATAGGTGTCTCAATTTCCCAAAAACCCAAACTGTCGAAATAATCGCGGACGACCTTGGCGGCCCGGTGACGGATTCGCATTTTTTCATGCATCTTCGGCCGGCGCAAATCAATATATCGTCTGGTCAGGCGCAGCTCTTCGCCCGTTTTTTCGGCATCGTCCAACTCGAAGGGCGGAGTTTTGGAGGTATTGAGTATTTCCAGCTTTTCAACGGCCACTTCAATTTGGCCGGTTGCCAGCTTTGGATTTTCCAAACTTTCGCCTCTGTGTTGAACTACGCCCTGTGCAGCAATCACCCATTCATGGCGAACAGTCCTGGCCAGCTTGTGGGCCTGCGGTTGAGATTCGGGATTGAAGACTAACTGGGTAAGGCCTTCTCTGTCCCGCAGGTCAAAAAAAACCAAATTGCCGTGGTCGCGATAGGAATGCACCCAGCCAGCCAAAGTTACCCTTTTGCCGGCATCATCCAGCCGAAGCTGTCCACAATTATGCGTTCTCTTGAGCATCATAAAAATCTCTCTAAAAAAGCTCTCCGATCGTCGATTGCCGATTTGAAATCGAAAATTGAAAATCGCAAATCGAAAATTCAACAACAGGATAGTCTACTACGGCTGTTTCGTCAACAGCAGCTTTTAATATTTGCTTTTAGTGGGCCGAACAAAAACTAATACCAGCATTTTTTGTTATTGAAATCACCCAGCCAGACTCTACAATAACAAAGGTTTCACAAAGACTTGCCTTCCGAAAGCTTTTAGGCAATCAAGGTAAATAGACTTTTAACACAAGAGGAGGCTGCAATGCCCGAAACAGAAGAGATTATTAGCGGTTTGATAGCTAAAGCCCGTGCGGCACAGAAACAGGTTGAAAACTATACACAGGAGCAGATTGACGAGGTTTGTCTTGCCGTTGGCTGGCAGGTCTATAAGGATGAGAACATAGCTGCCTGTGCCAAAATAGCGGTCGAAGAGACAGGGATGGGGATATATGAAGACAAGTTGAAAAAGCACAAGGTTAAGGTCCTGGGTGTCTGCAGGGACATAAAGGGCGCTAAGACCGTTGGGATTATCGAGCGTGATGAGGCGACGGGCATTACCAAGTACGCAAAGCCGGTCGGAGTAGTCGGAGCACTTACCCCTGTTACCAATCCGACAGCTACCCCTGCCAGCAATGCTGTCGGTATTCTCAAAGGCCGAAATGCTGTAATCTTTGCCCCGCATCCACGTGCCAGGAAGTCATGTAAGGTGGCGTGTGATTTTATGCGGGAAGGGCTCAGGAAAGTCGGCGCACCCGTCGATTTGATTCAGTACATTGAAGAGCCCAGTATTGAGCTTAGTAAGGAATTAATGCGGCAGGCGGACCTGGTAATGGCTACGGGCGGCGGGGCTATGGTCAAATCAGCGTATTCAAGCGGCACACCCGCCTATGGGGTAGGTCCCGGCAATCCTGTTATAGTAGTTGCCGAGGATGCAGACGTGACGGATGCCGCTGAGAAAATTACAATCAGTAAAACCTTTGATAATGCCACATCCTGCTCATCTGATAATTCAATCGTTATTCAAAACAAAGTCTTTGACAAAATGGTTGCGGAATTCGTCGGGCGCGGCGGGTATTTATGTAACGATGAAGAGAAGGCGAAACTTGAAAAATGGGTGTGGGTTTCAAGCAAAAAGACCGGCAGGATGGCTCTTAATCCGAAGATTATTGCTGTTAGTGCCAAACGGATAGCCGATGGTGCAGGGATTGAGGTGCCGGACGAAACAAAAATGCTGATGGTTATGGGTGAAAAGGCAGGCGAGGAGAGGTTCAGCGGTGAGAAAATTTCGCCTGTTATGACACTGTGGAAATATGAGACGATTGACGAGGCGATAGAGATTATAACGAAGCTGCATGAGTATGCGGGGTTGGGACATTCGGCCGGCATCTACACGTTCAATGCAGATTATATAGATAAGCTTGGCTCGGCGCTGAAGGTGAGCCGGATTATGGTTCGCCAGGCCCATGCTCCATCGTGCGGCGGCAACTTCCATAACGGTATGCCATCGACAGTAACGCTTGCCTGCGGGAGCTGGGGCGGCAATATAACAACAGAGAATATTTACTGGAAGCATTTTATTAATGTTACCTGGGTTTCCGAACCATTTGAGCCGGTTAAACCTACCGATGAGGAAATGTGGGGCGATGTCTGGAACAAATACGGCAAATAAAACAGGAGTAGTTAATGAGACTGTTTGAATATCAGGCAAAAGAGCTTTTCAAGGAAGCCGGCATAGCTGTTCCTGAAGGAATAGTTATCGACAAAGTTTCAGAGACTGAAGCTGCAGCAGAACAAGTGGGGCTGCCCTGCGTACTGAAGGCCCAGGTCCTGCAGGGCGGCAGAGGCAAGGCCGGCCTGATTCAGTTTGCATCTACAGAACAACAGGCCCAAGACAAAGCTGACGCACTTTTTAGCAAAAAAATTGGGAAAGTTTTGGTCGAACAGGCTTTGGATATAGAAAAGGAAATGTATCTTGGTGTTACGATTGACCCGACGAGCGCCTGTGCACTCGTGATGGCCTCGACCGAAGGCGGTGTCGATATTGAGCAGGTTGCGGCGAAGGAACCTGAAAAAGTTATCAAAGAGCAGATAGATATAACCCGCGGGATAATGCCTTTTCAGGCGAGAGAGATTCTTTTTCAGCTTGGCCTTAGAGGCGACGGTTTTAAGCAGACTTTTAAGGTCATAACCGTTTTATTCAATCTTTTCCGTCAGCAAAAAGCTGAGCTGGTTGAAATCAACCCTCTTGTCATCACCAAAGAAGACGGCGTCATTGCCGCCGACGGCAAGGTGATTCTTGATGATAGTGTGGTTTCTATGCAGAAGGAATTTACGCTGTCGAGAGAATGTTTTGATAGTGACATCGAATTTGAAGCCGCCCGGAAAGGCATTCCGTATATTCAGTTTGACGGCGATATCGGCCTGATGTGCGCAGGGGCGGGTCTGACCAATACGGTTTATGACCTTATTAACGACTTCGGGGGGAGCATTGCAAATTATCTGGAATTTGGCGGGCCCAATTACAAAAGGGCAGTAGAGGCGATGGAACTGACCCTCAAAGGCAGTCCCAGGGTGGTTTTGATTGTTACTTTCGGAACGATAGCAAGGGCTGACGTTATGGCCGAGGGGATTGCCGAAGCTATTGACAAGTTAAAGCCGAAAATCCCCATCATTACCGCTATACGCGGCACAGGGGAAGAAAAAGCTCAGAAAATACTCGAAGATATTGGTCTGAAACCTTTGTACGACACCGAAGAGGCGGTTAAAGAAGCAGTGAGACTATCGAAGGGAGGCGGCGAATGAGTATTTTCATCGATGATAAGACAAGAGTGCTGGTGCAGGGTATTACGGGCGGCGAAGGCAGCTTTTGGACCAAACATATGGTAGAGATGGGTACCAACGTCGTTGCCGGCGTGACACCCGGCAAGGAAGGGCAAAGCGTTGAAGGTGTGCCGGTGTACAATACCGTCCGAACCGCTGTTGCGCAATCACAGGCGGATGCTTCTGTTCTCTTTGTGCCGCCCCGGTTTTCAAAAGACGCTATTTTTGAGGCACTTGATGCGGGTATAAAAAAAATCGTTGTTACCGCAGAAGGTATTCCGATTCATGATGCGATTGAATTAAGGAGAGCCGCTCTTGCGAGAGGTGCTATGGTAATCGGCGGCAATACGACAGGTGTGGTTACTGCCGGTGTTGCGATGATGGGTTTTATACCTTACTGGATTGAACGTGTTTACAAGCCCGGCAGGATTGGTGTTATGACGCGCAGCGGCTCGCTTACCAATGAAGTTACGGCTATGGTGGTAAAGGGTGGTTTCGGTGTTTCGTCACTGATTGGTATCGGCGGCGATTCGGCACCTATGACGCGTTTTGCCGAGGTGCTGCCGTCGTACGAAGCCGACGATGACACCGATGCCGTGGTCATCATCGGCGAGCTCGGCGGGACGATGGAAGAGGAAGTTGCCGTGGCGATTGAAAAGAAAATTTTTACCAAGCCCTTAGTGGCTTTCATAGCGGGCAGGACTGCACCGGTCGGCAAAAAGATGGGACATGCCGGCGCGATTGTAACCGGCGGTAAAGGCACCGTTGCAGGTAAGGTAGAAGCATTAACTAACGCCGGGGCTTTGGTTGCCAAGCGCCCCAGCCAGATGGGAGAATTACTTCATTCGCTGTTGGATGAGGCCGGATAGAATATTCTTTATGAAGTTATCAGAAACCTCAGTAAAACAAAAACTTTTCGCTTTATTGGCTCTTGCAGCATTAGTAGTGATTTTGCTTTTGCCCGAACCTTCACCCATTGAAACCGATGCCAAAATCATCACTTTATCGTCATCCGCCAAGGCCACTTTAGCGGTTCTGACGATGGCGGTTATTTTGTGGATGACGGAAGCTGTTCCTTTTCCCGTAACGGGTCTGCTTGCGTTGGTTTTACTTGTTATGACCAAGGCGGTGCCCTTTAAGGAATTGATACGAGACGGGTTTGGTAATCACATAGTGTTATTTTTTATAGGAGTGTTGATACTTTCTGCGGCGATAGGTCAAACGGGGCTATTGCGGAGATTTACAACGCTTCTTCTTTTTCATTTTGGCCATAAGCCAAAGACCCTTATCCTTATTTTTTTGATAGTTGGTGCTCTTTTATCCGGCTGGATAACGGATATGGCCGTAGCGGCGGTAATGCTGCCTATAGGTGTCTCTATCCTCAGGGATGCGGGGGTAAAAAAGTTGCAAAGCAACTTCGGAAAGGCACTTATGATATCCTGTGCGTGGGGGGCGCTGATTGGCGGGATAACCACACCTGCCGGCTGTGGGCCGAATCCGTTGACTATGGGTTTTCTCAAAGACCTGGCTGGTATCGACTTTAGCTTTACGGACTGGATGCTGCTTGGGTATCCGGCTGCGGTACTGATGCTGCCCTGTGCGTGGCTGATATTGCTGAAGGTTTTTCCGATTGAGGATATTAACCTGCAAATTGCAGAAGAAGAGCTGCATCAGAAGCTAAAAGAGATAGGGCCGGTAGCGCGTAAAGAGGTGCTGACGATAATAATCTTTTTTTTGACGGTTTTTCTTTGGATTTGTGCACCTTTGATAGAAAAGTTGACAGGGGGGGCGGTTGATTATCTTAGTATTTCATTTGTGGCGATTGGCTGTGGGTGTTTGTTCTTTTTGCCGGGCATCGAGGTGCTTACGTGGAAAAAGGCCGAAGAAGAAATCAACTGGGGCGGCATAATCCTAATCGTTTCGGGATTGTCACTTGGTATGGCGATTTATAAGACCGGTGCGGCCGAATGGCTGGCGTGGATTGCGTTTAACAAGATAGGTGTTCTGCATCCTGTCTTAATAGTTTTCGTGGTGGTCTTAGGCGTTTCGTTGATGAAAGTAGCATTTTCGAGCAATACGGTGACGGGGATAATTATGGTGCCTTTGCTGATAGCACTGGCGAAAAACCTGGGCTTGGATGCAGTGATAATTGCAATACCGGCGGGGATTACTTCATCACTTGCTTTTCTTTTGGTGACTTCAACTCCGACAAATGTAATTCCGCATTCTGCGGGATATTTTTCAATAAAAGATATGGCTAAAGCCGGGATATGGATGACGATTGCATCGAGTGTATGTGTTACCGTTTCGGTCTGTGTTGTCGGTAAATTATCCGGTATAGTAAATTTCTGAGAATGTCCAATATAGGGAGTAGTTAAATGATAGACTTAAAAAAGATTCCGTCAGATAAAGAGTCTCTGGACAGCTATGAGGTGGAGAACATATTCCAATCCTGGTCTTATCAGCCGTCGAAGTCACCGGCCAGGGTGGTTTCTGCAAAAGGGGTCCGGTTTACCACCGAGGATGGAAGAGAACGGCTGGATTTTAGTTCCTGTTTTGTCAGTCATAACATCGGACATCAGGACAAGCGTGTGGTAGAGGCCATTTGCGGGCAGGCAAAGACCCTATGCTCATTTGCACCGGCCCTTTCCACCAAACCGAGGGCTATGTTAGGAAAGATGCTGGCTGAGGTTACGCCGGGCGACCTTTCACGCTCGTTTATTTCTCTCGGCGGTACTGAGGCGAACGAGGCCGCAATAAAAATTTGCCATCAGTATACCGGCAGACGGAAAATGATTGGAAGGTATCGCAGTTACCACGGTGGAACGGCAGCTTCAATGACTATGTCCGTCGGAGACGCCAGGAATTGGGCACAGGTTTTGGGCGGTACCGAGTTGATTCGAGTTCATCAGCCTTATTGTTATCGCTGTCCATTTGGTAAGAAGTATCCCGATTGCGATATGCAGTGCGTCAAGTTTATTGATGAAGTGATTGCTTTAGAGGGCGGGAGCGAAAAAGTCGCCGGCATTATTTTTGAGCCTGTTACCGGCGCCAATGGCATCATAGTGCCGCCGCCGGAATATTTTCCTCAACTGAGAAAGATTTGTGATAAGTGGGAAGTCCTGATGATTGCCGACGAGGTGATGAGCGGGTTCGGGCGGACGGGCAAATGGTTTGCCCTCGAGCACTGGAACGTTGTTCCGGATATTATGAGTATGGCCAAGGGCTTAAGCAGTGCATACGTGCCGTTGGGAGCGACTATTGTCCGCAAACACATTGGAGACAGATTCAAGGAGCAGTTTTTCAGCCACGGTGCGACTTATGCCGGCCATGCGCTCGGCTGCGCTGCGGCTCTGGCGGTGATTCCCATCTACCAGGAAGACAACCTCATCGAAAATTCTGCGAAGTTGGGCAAATATCTTTTGGAGAAGTCTCTGGAACTCAAAGATAAACACCCGTGTGTTGGTGATGTGCGCGGGCTTGGATTGTTCGTGGGTTTGGAGCTGGTCAAAAACAAAAAGACCCGGGAGCCGATTATACCTATCGACGCCAAGATTCGTCCGGGCTTGAATCCAAAGCTGGAGGTAGCGAGGAAACTGGGCGAGCTGGGAATGATGGCAATGGCGGCAAATCCAGGCAACGTCATTGCAATGGCACCGGCTTTGATAGTTACCAAAGACGAAATCGACGAAGGAATCGCAATTATGGACAAGGCCCTTGAGGTGGCAGATGCTCATACTGAAAAGTAGGTCCTGAGAAGTTTATGGTTGCTGCTCAAGAACACAAAAGATTTCAGATATATTACAATCTTCATATGAAAGGACGGACTTGTTAAATGGAAGAGAGAGTACGGCTCGAAAAAGCTTTTAAGCCTGCAAATATCTGGGCGATTGCTCTTGGTACTATCATCGGTTTTGGCTGTTTTATACTGCCAGGTGACTGGATTAGGCAGGCCGGACCATTAGGTGCAGCTATCGGCCTGGCAATCGGGGGAAGCATAATGCTGCTTGTCGGTAGAAGCTACGGGTTTATGGTAAATAACTTTCCCGTAGCCGGCGGAGAGTTTGCTTATTCATATAAGGGATTTGGCCGAAACCATGCTTTTGTTTGTGGATGGCTGCTATCTTTGGCATATCTTTGTATCGTGCCGGTAAACGCAACCGCTCTGGCTATTCTGGCAAAATTTGTTGCACCCGATTTGTTCACCAGGGGGCTGCTGTATTCAATAGCAGGAAGCAAGATTTATATCGGGGAAATTACCCTTGCAACAAGCACGATTCTGCTGTTCGGTTATTTCAACTACCGAGGTGCAAAGTTAGTCGGGAACCTGCAATTGCTGATGGTACTGCTTCTGGTCGGTGCGGTCATTATGCTGGGTGTCGGTACTGTATTAAGAGCCGACAATGCTGTCAAACATATCCAGCCGTTTTTTGCTCTGGGCCAGCCTTCGATAGTTTCGATTCTGCTTATTTTAGCTATAGCCCCGTGGGCTTTTTGCGGCTTTGACACCATCCCTCAGGCCGCTGAAGAATTCAGTTTTTCACCTGACAAGGCGCTTAAGCTTATAATTCTGGCCATTGCTTTTGCAGCAGTGATGTACGTTACTGTTATAATATCTACGGCAGCAGTGTTCCCCTGGGAGGGATTTATAGCCGGCAAACCGGTCTGGGCCACCGGAGCTGCTATGAAAGCATGTATGGGCAATTTTGGTCTTACCGTACTTATAGTAGGCGTGGTTATGGCAATGTGTACGGGAATTAACGGCTTTTATGTAGCCACCAGCCGTCTACTTTTTAGTATGGCACGAGCCAAAGTTCTGCCTGCCTGGTTTGCCAAGGTGCATCCGGTACATAAGACCCCAGGCAATGCGGTTATCTTTATCATGGTGGTGTCATTATCAGCACCGTGGTTTGGCAGGCAGGTACTTTTATGGATTGTGGAGATGAGCGCAACAGGCACCTCGGTTGGATATCTCTATACCTGCCTTTCAGCGTGGTTTCTAAGTAAATCGCTGGGAACAGATTCAACGAGATTTACTCATTTGCTGGCGGCTTTGTTTTCAGCAGGTTTCCTGGTGCTGTTATGTGTGCCGGGGCTGCCAACGGTTATGAAA
>CAYXPG010000048.1:0-11783 GCA_964467205.1 uncultured Pirellulales bacterium
GATATGCTGCAAATGCAACAAGCCATAATTCACAAAAGAACATTCAACCCCTTTTCGACAGCGTAGCGGCGGACTGATTCTATCTCCTCCGTTGTGGGTCTACGGTTTAGCTCAGTATGTGACGAGGCTTTGTAGCAGGGTCGATACTGGCCCATTACGTTAATAGCGGTCTCTTGACTAATCTCTTTGGCTAAAAAGTCTATTATTTCAAAACTGCCCGACAGACCCTCCGGCAGAACAAGATGCCTTACCAAAAGACCGCGCGAAGCAATTCCATTTTCAACCTGCAAATCGCCAACCTGTTTGTGCATTTCTTTAAGGGCGGCCTGGTTTATCTGTGGATAATCCGCTGCGCTGGAAAGCTTCTCGGCGACCTTTGAGTCCGAATACTTCATATCCGGCATATAAATATCTATCATACCGGCCAAAAGCTCCAGCGTCTCGACAGAGTCATACCCACCGGTATTGTAAACTATCGGCAGCTTCAGCCCTTTTTTTCTTGCTGATTCGATAGCTGTCATAATAGGAGCGACAAGGTGGGTTGGCGTAACAAGATTAATATTGCAGCAGCCGTAGTTTTGCAGCCCAATCATTGACTGGGCCAACTGTTCAATCGTCATCTCGCTGCCGTGGCACTGGTGGCTGATATCGAAATTTTGACAGAATATGCAGCCGAGGTTGCAGCCGGCGAAGAATATTGTCCCCGAACCGCCGAAACCAACAAGCTCCGATTCCTCCCCGAAATGCGGCCCTACTGAGCTGACCACCGGCATATCGGCGATACCGCAAAAGCCCGTTTCACCTTTGTTGCGATTGGCCTTGCACTTTCGCGGACACAGTGTGCAGGAATTCATATTCTCCCACAATTTGCCTGTGTTCTCGCTGAAAGAACCAATATTATCCGGCAAAGATGCCATAATGGTTAAAGAATCAGGATTGCCTGGTTTGAGGCGACCACAAATACCTGTTTATATTGTTTCGATACCTTCTCGCTCTTTATGGATATAATCAAAAATGAGAGTGCAGGGGCTCGAACCCTGGACCTACGGCTTAAAAGGCCGTTGCTCTACCAGACTGAGCTACACTCCCAAAAACGGTTGAAGCAGCCTTTAGCCATAGATTATAGCTGCAAATGCCGCCAATGTGTAAACTAAATTTTTCAAAACAAACCGCCTTTATAGCAAAAATACAAAGGTTTGCATGCACAAAATCGTCTCAATAAAAAATATATATTTATTCTTTACAAGAGGCAACAGGAACTGTATTACTATTGCCTTGCCATTAAAGGAAGTGTAAAAATTTTGGGAATTTTGGTATAAAAAACAGGAGAAAAAAAATGGCAACATTCAATATTGTCTGGACTAAAGTAGACGAAGCACCGGCTTTGGCAACGTACTCATTACTCCCGGTGGTAAAGGCTTACGCAAAGGCTTGCGGCATCGAGGTTGAAACCAAAGATATCTCGCTTGCCGGCAGAATTATAGCAAACTTCCCAGACAATCTTACCGAAGAACAAAAAAGCGAAGACTGCCTCAGTCAGCTGGGCAAACTAGTCAAGACTCCGCAGGCGAATGTTATCAAGCTGCCCTGTATCAGCGCTACGATTCCCCAGCTGCAAGGGGCCATTAAAGAACTGCAGGAAAAGGGATATGACATTCCAGACTATCCTGAAGAGCCAAAAAACGACGCAGAAAAACAACTGAAAGCCAGATTTTCCAAAGTATTAGGCTCGGCTGTGAACCCTGTTTTGCGGGAAGGCAACTCTGACCGCAGAGCAGCCGCTTCGGTAAAAGAATTCGCCAAAAAGCATCCGCATAAAATGATGAAGCCATGGCCTGCTAAAGGCTCTAAAGCTCGTGTTGCTCATATGAGCAGCAAGGATTTTTATGGCACCGAACAGTCTGTCACTATGGCCAAAGCATGCCGTGCGAAAATCGAATTTGTCGATGCCGGCGGCAATTCAACTATCCTCAAAGATGATATCGCACTTCAGGAAGGTGAAGTGGCCGATACGTCTGTCATGAACGTTGCGGCTTTACGTAAATTCTACGAAGAACAGATTGACGCAGCTAAAAAAGATTCCGCATTGCTCTCGCTGCATCTTAAAGCCACAATGATGAAGGTCTCAGACCCGATTATATTCGGCCATTGCGTTTCTGTATTCTATAAAGATGCACTTGAAAAACATGCCGATGTGCTCAAAGAAATCGGGGCTAATGTGAACAATGGCCTTGCTGACATCCTGGATAAGCTCAACGGACTTGACGCAGAAAAGAAAGCCGAAATCGAAGCTGATATCGCTGCTGTTTATAAGAATCGCCCGAAGCTGGCTATGGTCGATTCGAAAAAAGGCATTACCAACCTGCACCTGCCGAATAATATTATTATCGATGCGTCCATGCCCAATGTGATTCGTGATGGCGGCAAGATGTGGAACAGCGACGATGAGCTTCAGGATACGGTTGCGATTATACCGGACCGGTCTTATGTGACCATGTATCAGCAGACGATCGAAGATTGCCAAAAGCACGGCCAGTTTGAGCCTGCAACAATGGGAAGTGTTTCAAATGTCGGGCTGATGGCTCAAAAAGCTGAAGAATACGGCTCGCACGACAAGACATTCCAGGCCCCTGCCGATGGAACGATTCGCCTTGTCGATGCCGACGGTGCCGCGATCATGGGCCAGCGTGTCGAAAGCGGCGACATTTTCAGAATGTGCCAGGCCAAAGACGCTCCAATCCGCAACTGGGTACAATTGGCCGTTTCCCGGGCAAAGGCCGCCAGCTCGCCTGCGGTTTTCTGGCTGGATGAAAACAGGGCTCACGATGCGCAGATTATTAAGAAAGTCAATGAGTATCTTCCGCAGCAAGATACCACAGGGATTGATATTCATATCGCCAAACCTACTGAGGCGATGAAGTTCTCCCTGGAGAGGATTCGCAAAGGACAGGACACGATCTCCGTTACAGGGAACGTCCTGCGTGACTACCTGACGGATCTATTCCCCATCCTTGAACTGGGGACCAGTTCCAGAGTGCTGTCCGTTGTGCCGCTGATGAATGGCGGCGGGCTTTTTGAGACCGGCGCCGGCGGTTCTGCTCCAAAACATGTTCAGCAATTCCTACAGGAAGGACATCTGCGATGGGATTCTCTGGGTGAATACTGTGCGCTGGCACCGTCTTTTGAACTGATCGCCCAAAAGACCGGCAATGAAAAGGCAGCTATTCTTGCCGAGGCGCTCAACAAAGCCATCGGTAAATACCTGGAAAACAACAAGTCGCCTTCTCGCAATGTCCACGAAACCGACAACAGGACAAGTACTTTCTATCTGGCTATGTACTGGGCACAGGCAGTGGCCCAGCAGAACAAAGACAAATCGCTGCAGGCTGCTTTCGTCAACACAGAAAAACAGCTTGAAGAAAATGAAGCTAATATCAATCAAGACTTGCAGGCCGCACAGGGAAAGCCTGTGGATATTGGCGGTCATTATTTGCCGGATACGGAGCTTGCAGCCAAACATATGCGCCCAAGCAAGACTTTCAATGATATTATTGATGCCATGTAATGCAGTGCAGAAACTGCCAAAAGAGCCAAATGGCTGATGCCATTATTGAAAAAATTAAAAGTTCTTAAAAAATTGACCGTTAAGGTAACAAAACAGTTTTTTAGTAACAGCAGCCAGTGCAAAATCAGCTATGGTTGCTGTTCTGTTTTGGGCGGCTAAACTTTGGGGAGCTTGAGATTGAACCAGAATAGTTTTAGAAAATTGATTTCAGGTTCAAGTACCGGCCCGGCCGCGGCGCTTTTGCGAATATTACTTAGGGCTCCTGCACTGGTTTACTCGATTGCTGTCGCACTGCGCAATTCGCTGTATTCAAAAGGTCTGCTCAAAACACATTCAGTAGATGTACCCGTAATAAGTATCGGCAACATAACGGTCGGCGGGACCGGCAAGACCCCGCTTGTAATTTGGCTCTGCAATTTCTTAAAAGAGAAGGATATTACCTGTGCGATACTTACTCGCGGCTACAAAACAAAAAAAACTAAACTTTCCGATGAACCCGCAATTCTTGCAAAGAGCTGTCCTGATGCCAAAGTGATTGTAAATCCGAACCGCCTTGCTGCGGCACATAAAGCCGTAAGTTACTTCGGAACAAAAGTGCTGGTTATGGATGATGGTTTTCAACATCGCCGTTTACACAGGGACCTCGACATTGTAACAATCGACGCTATGCGTCCTTTCGGCTCTGACAAGATGCTGCCGGCAGGACTGCTCAGAGAACCCGTTAGTTCTCTAAAGAGAGCTCACGCCGCTGTCATTACCAGGTGCGACCAGACTACTCATACCGAACTGGCCCAAATCGAAGACAAACTGAAACAAACTAACCCTGATTTAATTATTGCAAGCTCTATACATACACCTTTATGTGTAAAATCTTTCCGAAACAATGAAATCGGACTTGAAGAGCTAAAAGACAAAAGAATATTCGCCTTTTGCGGGATAGGCAATCCCGATTCTTTTTTAGACACTTTAAAGCGGTTGGGGACAAATCTGCTCGGCTCAATAATTTATAACGACCACCATCGCTACAGCGAAAATGACATTACCGACATTTACGAGCAGGCCGTATATCTAAATGCGGATTTGATACTCTCAACGCAGAAAGACTGGACCAAAATAATTGGAAACCCAAAATTGAATATTGCCGATTATCAGGATATTCCTTTCGCATACCTGCTGATTAAGCTAAAATTTCTGGATGGTCAGGATAAATTAAAACAGTTGATTGAGGACGCATTAGCGGGTAAAATCACAGAAAAGTAAAATGTATCGAAGTGGGACCCCCAAACGCGAAATAATGCGTTTGGGGAACCCCTTTACAATGTAGTGATGCGAAAAAATGTATGAACAACTGTTAAAAGATGTAACGAATTTTGGCTCGCCAAAAATTCTCGTCGTAGGCGACTTTATGCTCGATGTCTATACCTATGGCGATGCATTAAGAATAAGTCCGGAAGCGCCTGTGCCCGTTCTTAAAGTTACTAAAACTGATTACCGCTGTGGCGGCGCCGGCTCTGTCGCTGCAGACCTGGCGGCTTTGGGAGCGATACCTTACTGCCTTGGGGTTATCGGCGAAGACCCAAACGGCAAAATCCTCATCCAAAAGCTCACAGAAGCCGGAGCTGATATAACCGGCCTGTTTACCAGCTCCGACAGGCCAACCATCAGCAAACAACGACTCATCGGGCTCGCACAGCACCGTCATCCGCAGCAGTTGATAAGGATGGACGAAGAGTCCATAGAAATGCTCTCTGACCGGCTTTGTGAAGAAATTTTACAGACTTACAAAGACAAATTGCACCAGGTCGATATCGTGTGTCTGCAGGATTACAATAAAGGTCTGTTGAACTCATCACTCTGCAGAAAAATGATAAAGTTGGGAATCCGGGCCGGCAAAAAGGTCATTGTTGACCCTTCGTTTACGGACGATTATTCAAAATACACCGGCGCCACCCTAATCACACCCAACCGTAAAGAGTCTTCTGCTGTGGTTGGTTTTGAGGTAAAAACAGCCGAGGCCGCAGCTAAAGCGGCAAAGCAGCTTGCCGACAAATTCAAACTGGAAGCTGTGGTAATAACACTCGACAAGGAAGGTGCATACCTTAAAACGGACAAAATAAGCGAGATTATACCCACCAGAGGGCGCAGTGTTTACGATGTCACCGGTGCAGGCGATATGGTTTTGGCTACTCTTGCAGTTGCACTGGCTGCCGATTGTGATTACAAAACCGCCGTCCATATATCGAACATAACAGGCGGAATTGAGGTGGAAAAATTTGGTGCCGCAACGGTAACCATCGAGGAAATTATCGACGAAATCCTAAGTCAAACTCACGACAAAAGCACAAAAGTTCACTCGACTGATTATTTAGTTGAAAAGCTTAACTGGCACCGCAGACAAAAGCAAACCATAGTTTTTACCAACGGCTGCTTTGATGTGCTGCACACCGGACACATCGAGTTTTTGAAATTCTGCAGGGCCCAGGGTAACATTGTTGTCCTGGGATTGAACAGCGACAGTTCGGTAAAAACTATTAAAGGGCCTGACCGGCCGCTCAACAACCAGCTTGACCGTGCCGCTGTCCTGGCTGCTCTGGAAACGGTTGATTACATTACTATTTTTGATGAGCCGGACCCGCTCACCTTAATAAAAGAGTTAAAACCTGATGTATTGGTAAAGGGCAAAGACTGGGAAGACAAAGGCGTCGTCGGGGCCGACTTTGTCCAATCCTACGGCGGCAAAGTCGTTCTTGCGCCGCTTGTGGAAGGGAAAAGCTCAACTGCTGCAATTGAAAAAATGAAGTCATTGAAAAAAAAACCTGATGAATGAAAATACAAAAAAACAGCTCGCAGAAGTAATAGAGGCTCACAGAAAAATACTTGCCGAATTTGAGGCAAAGAGCTTGGATACTATCGTTGCCGCTGCCGGGGCAATAACAAAAGCAATAAAACAAAATGGCCGCCTTTATATTTGCGGTAACGGCGGTTCGGCCGCTGACGCCCAGCATATTGCTGCTGAGCTTGTCGGCAGATTCGAGTGTGAACGCAAAGGATTGCCGGTGATTGCTTTGACAACGGATACTTCGTTGATAACGTCGGTTTCCAACGACTACGGGTACGAAAATATATTTGTCCGCCAGGTCGAGGCATTGATTAAAGAAGGTGATATTCTCTGGGCCTTCTCAACCAGCGGCGCCTCGCCCAACGTCGTTGCAGCCGCCCAACTGGCAAAGAGAAAAGGAGCTTTAATACTGGCCTTTACGGGCAAAGCTGATAGCGAACTTGAACAGATAGCTGATATTTGTTTCTGCGCCAACAGCCAATCAACTGCGCGCAGCCAGGAAATTCACCAACTTGCTTATCACATAATTTGCCAACTTGTGGAGCAGAATTTCACAACCGATTAAATCAAAAGTAGAGTCAGGTAAAAATGTCTAATAAAGCAATATTCCTTGACCGTGATGACACCTTAATTGAAGACCCCGGCTATATCAGCGACCCCGGCCAGGTAAAGTTGACCGGCGGCACTGCCGAAGCCCTTATAGAGCTTCGAGCTATGGGCTATAAGCTGGTTGTTGTGTCCAATCAATCCGCCGTCGCAAGGGGAATTATTACCGAGAAGGTACTCGGTGAAATTCATAATCGACTGGAACAACTGCTGGCCGAAAAACACGCCTCTTTAGATAGGATTTATTATTGTCCCTATCACCCCGATGGGGTTGTGCCAAAGTACCGTAAAGAAAGCGACCTTAGAAAGCCTAAACCCGGAATGCTCCAGCTTGCTTCCAGAGAACTTTCTCTCGACCTTGACAAATCCTGGATTATCGGCAACAGCAGCCGTGACGTCGAGGCCGGTTTGCTGGCAGGATGCAGAACCATACTGATAGGCCACGCTTCTCAGAATGTACTGTCAGAGTTTAGCGAAGTAGAGCCGGACTTCAAGGCTGTGAACATAAAGGAGGCGGTGAATATTATAAAAAAATATAATCGTTCGTTTGTAAAACCCGCAACTGCGGCCGGGTCAATCCCACCGCCTAAAACTCGGTCAGCCGGCGAAATTGCCGAACAGCTGGAAAGACAACAGCTCATCAATCCCTCGACTGTTCGAATCGCCTCCGAGCAGACCGAACAATTGCTGAGCAATATTCTCGAACAGTTGAAAAATATGCAGCGGCAGGAAATGTTCAGCGAATTTTCAATAATGAGACTGATGGCCGGAATTGTGCAGGTTATTGTTTTGTTTTGCCTGTTGATAAGTATTTGGTTCCTGATGAACCCCACAAGGCAGCAGAATTCGGTTTTAATCACGCTCGGATTTGCTCTGGTATTTCAGGTGATGGCACTTACTTTCTACATGATGAAGAAACAGAAGTAGAAAGGTATAAAACATCCCACACCAATTAGCAGAACACTATTTTGTGGCTTATTGCAGGGACCCCAAACGTGGAGAAAAGTGTTTAGAAATCTGTAAAATGCAAACCAGGGCAAGCCCTTAAGCTTAAGTGGTACCCGGCGAGATACGAAATGCAGGATAAGAGATTTGAGATTTTAGTCTGGCTTCCTTCGCCTGTGGGTGACGCTGTCCTTTGCACACCGGCTTTGCGGGCCATACGTCGGCATTTTAAATCCTCTCAAATAACTTTTTTTGCCGGCTCTGTCGTTCGAGAACTCCTCTCACCCTCCGCCTTTAACGATGTATGGCTCCGGAAGGAAAATAAAAATCCATTTGCAATTGCAAAAGTTCTCAGAACACACAAATTCACACATGCAATTCTTTTCAAGAATTCTTTTGCTTCGGCCCTGGCGACTTTCCTTGCGGGGATACCGTTACGTATAGGTTATTCGCGCCAGGGCAGGGCAGTTATGCTTACACACAAACTCCATCCTCCGAAAATATCCGCCGGAAAATTCAGGCCTTTTCCTATGATTGACTATTATCTTGCAATCGCCTCTTCACTGGGTGCTGATACCGACGACAGAAAACTCGAATTATCAGTTGACCCTGGGCAAAAACAGAATCTGCGCAGCAGGCTGCCGGAACTTTTCGATTCTGCCGGCCCGGTAGTTGTTCTCGTCCCCGGCGGGGCGTTTGGACCAAGCAAATGCTGGCTCAGTGACAGGTTTGCCCAAACCGCCGATTGGTTGATTTCCAGTTATAACGCAACTGTCGTTGTCTCGGTCTCATCAGCCCCTCTCGAGAGGCAAATCGCAAAACAAATATGTCAGTCGAGCAGCCACGAACTCATCAACCTGGCAGAGACGCCCGTAACACTTGGGCAGCTAAAGTCGCTCTTTTCCATTGCCGATTTGGTAATAACCAACGATACAGGCCCTCGCCACATAGCAATAGCGCTGCAACGCAGAATTATCACCCTTTTTGGGCCGAACGACCCTGCCTGGACGGATACAGGCTGTGAAAGTGAAATTAAAATAATCGGTGATGCCCCTTGTGCTCCCTGTGCAAGGCCTGTTTGCAAAGAAAAACAACACTTTTGTATGCAGGCGATTACTGTAGAGATGGTGTGTAACGCTGCAAAAAAATTGCTCGAAAACAACCAACGACAATCAATCTCCGAAGTCCCGCAAAAATTTAAGGAAATCTCGAAATCGTTTTTTGTTGACACTGATTATCAACATCGGCTTAGCCGGTTAGGCCTGACTTCTATCGATGCAGTTTTTGATTTTAATGCCGGCACAAATCTTACAAAAGACAATCTCTCAAAACATCGAAGCCGTCTGCAGTTTCAAATTGATTCGCCCCCGACTACATTGTTTCTAAAACGCTATGACCGCCCGCCCGTCTCTGTCCAGCTTGGAAACTGGCTAACTGCCCGCAGGCGAATAAGCTGCGGCTTTCTCGAGTTCGACCGGGCGAAAAAATTAGCTGCTATGGGCGTAAACACACCCAGAACCATTGCCTATGGCCTCCAGCAGGGCCGAGTTTTTGAAAAAAGAAGTTTCTGCATAACAAAAAAAATCCCCAATGCCGACTCCCTCGAACGAAAATTACCCGATTATTTCAACGCACCCCATACAGCCGAAAACCTGAGAATGCGAAGAAATTTTATCAGGCGGCTGGCGGCTTTTATAAAAAAGTTTCACAATACAAATTACCGGCACCGTGACCTTTATCTCTGTCATATATTTTACAGCGACGACGACCGGTTCCACCTGATAGACTTGGCACGTGTTTTTAAGCCGTTCCTGCTCGCCGAGCGATTCAGGGTAAAAGACATTGCACAGATTTATTATTCCGCGCCAGGAAGCTCTTTCTCAGGAACAGACCGGCTGCGCTTTTACTTTGCCCTTACCGGCCGCAGAAAACTGACCATCGAAGATAAGGTATTTATCCGCAAAGTTATCAATAAGGCAAAGCGGATAGCAAGGCACGATATTAAACACGGCAGGCAAGTCCCATTTGAAAACTGACGGGATTTAGGCTATAATTAGGCGATGAAGAAAAAAATCGCAATTATAATAGAGCGGGCGAACATTGCGCTCGGCGGGGCCGAACGCTCCGTCTTCGAACTGTCAACCGCACTGTCATCTCTCGGTCTTGAGGTACACATACTTACTGCAAAAGGCCAGACAAAAGCCAAAAACATCCATATTTTATGTCAAGGCCGTCCCGGGAAACGAACCGGTTATTTTACTTTCGAAAAGGCCCTGAAAAAGCATCTCGCAGAAAACAACTATGACATAGTTCACAGCGTTTTGCCTTTTGATTTTGTCGATGTTTATCAGCCTCGCGGCGGAACCTACGCCGAATCCATTTTGCGTAATGCCGCCAGTTACCGCAACAAACCTACGGAATATTATAAAAGAATGACCTCTTACACAAACTTCCGCCGGACGGCACTTTTGTGGGCTGAGCGAAAACTGTGCAAAAATCCTGATGGCCCGGTTATCGCAGCACTTTCGCAATATGTCGCCGAACAGTTCAAAAAACACTATCAAACCGATTCACATCGGCTGGTCGTTATACCGAACGGTGTAAGAATACACGAACGAATCGACACCGCCGCAGCAGAAAAACTCAGAAAACAGATATTGACCCGATTAGGCCTTAAAGAGGCCGACAATCCCGTCTTTTTTTTGTTTGTCGCATACAACTTCAGATTAAAAGGGCTGGCTGTTTTGTTGGAGGCAATGCAGTTGGCTGCGAAAAATCACACGACTCGGCCGATTTATTTAATAATTGCAGGCCGGGCAAAATCATACAAATACCGACTTATGGCGAGAAAATTCAATGTGCAAAGGAAAATTGTTTTCTTGGGGAAAATCCGCCACATTCAAAACGCACTCTCGATAATCGATGTTGCTGTTCTGCCAACTTTTTATGACCCTTCAAGCAGATACATCCTTGAAGCCCTGGCAGCCGGAAAACCCGTGATTACTACCGAATTCAATGGCGCTGCCGATTTATTCGTCAACAATCGTCACGGAAAGGTAATCGACTCACCTGAAAACATTCCCGCCCTCGCTCAGGCCCTCACCTATTTCACCGACACGGACAACATCCGGAAAGCGTCACAGGCAATATTGGCTGACAACCTGAAGGAGAATATTTCCACAACTCGCCTTGCCAAACAGTTAATATCTCTGTACGATGATATAATCGAAAAACGGAGATGATAATGTTAAATTTCATCCTTCTGATTATTGCTGCATATTTACTCGGCTCGATTCCTTTTGCGTTGATTATCGCTAAAGCACACGGAAAGGACCTGCGCTCCATCGGCTCAGGCAATATCGGCGCAACGAATTTAGCACGGGCGCTAAACAAAAAATGGGCTTATTTCTGCTTCCTGCTCGATGCTCTCAAAGGTCTGCTGCCGATGTTGGCTGCCGTTCGCTTTATATCCGCTCCACCGAATATCGCAGAGCTTTTTCTTGCTCTTGCTGTCGGCTCTGCGGTAATCGTCGGCCATATTTTCCCCGTTTATGTGAAATTCAAAGGCGGAAAAGGCGTCGCTGCAAGTCTCGGCGTAGCTCTCGGATTCTTCCCTTATTATACAATTTCTGCTGTAATTGCCTCTGCAGTTTGGGTCGCCGTTGTTTTACTGTCGAGATATATCTCGCTGGCCTCAATTGCGGCTTCCGTTACTTTCCCGTTCGTATTGATATTGACAATCATCCTTGTCCCGCACTGGCAGTTTGCGAATCTATGGCCGTTACTTATCGCAGCGACTGTGATACCGATAATGGTTATCGCCCGCCA
>CAYXPG010000049.1:0-11752 GCA_964467205.1 uncultured Pirellulales bacterium
CCCATCCACTCGGCGTCACGCTTGGCTAAGTAATCGTTGACGGTAACTATATGAACTTTTCTTCCGGTCAGATGAACAAGGTATGCTGCAAGAGTCGCTACGAGAGTTTTTCCCTCGCCGGTAACCATTTCAGCGATTTTGCCCTCGTAGAGGACATTGCCTCCGACAAGCTGCACATCGAAGTGCCGCATATCGACATTTCGCCTTGCTGCTTCGCGAACCACCGCAAAGGCCTCGGGCAGAATGTCCTCCGGCCCGGCCCCTGCTTTGAGCGCCTCCTTGAACTCGGCCGTTTTCGCTTTCAAACTCTCGTCATCAAGCTTCTTAATCTGCTCTTCAAATTCGCTCGCCTGCGCGGAAATTACCGAATATGCCTTTATCAGACGCTCGTTGCGTGAGCCAAAAAATTTTGTAAGGACTTTGGATATTTTTTCAAACGGCATATTAATTTCAAATTTCCAGTCTCAAAAACTATTGTGCTAAATGCTGTCCGCTGTACGCTAATTTCATTTCGCCCTGGCTAAGTAATCGCCGGTGCGCGTATCGATGCTGAGGATGTCACCGATTTTAATAAAAGGTGGAACCTGCACTACAAGACCGGTCTCCAGAGTTGCCGGCTTGTTCTGATTCGTCGCCGTGGCGCCCTTTATCTCCGGCGGAGTGTCGGTAACCTCCAGTTCAACCATATTAGGCAGAGTAACTATAATGGGTTTGCCCTCATACATACTCACCTGAAGTCGGCTGTTCGGCTTTAGATACTTCGGCCCATCGCCGAACGCATCATCATCAAGAGTTATCTGGTCGTAGGTCGTTATATCCATCAGAACATGCTCACTGCCGGACGAATATAGGTATTCGTATGTGCTTTTGTCGAGGTAGGCCTCTTCGACTGTTTCTTCAGCGCGCAGCCGGACGTTTTGAATTGAGCCGTCGGTTAAGCTCTTCAGCTTTGTCTGATAAACCGCGCCGCCTTTGCCGAGTTTGACGTGCTGATAATCGACAATCGCATACAACTTGCCGTCTATTCTGACGGTCTGACCTTTTTTCATCTCCGATGCTCTCATTTTTTACTCCAAAAATCGTGATTCACAATTCACAAAACAAGTATCACAGACTCTAACCAAAATGTCAAGAAATCAATAAACCTGCCGGGCAATGTTCCCTGAAATTTCAGAGCGAATTATGGTTTACATTGGCAATTACAGAAAGTTTACTATAAAATAAATCGTCGGTCTTTCAGAGTACTGAAAAAATAGCAATAAATCAATTGGAGCCGGACAGAAACATTATGAAAAAGTTCTCTATTTTTCACATTCCTTTCATGTCATTTTTCTCCAAAGAGTTATATCAGGATGTGGGCTTATACTGGAAAGGGGTAAACTTTGGATACTTGCTGCTGCTCCTGGCCGTTTGCTGGATACCCACAATTATTAAGATACGCGCCGTCTATTCGGGTTTTGTCAGAGAAGAAGCCCCGCCTATTGTCTTGCAGGTGCCGGAAATTACAATCACCGATGGCCAGGTATCGATAACAGAATCTCAGCCGTACTACATCAGTGACCCTGAAAACGACGATGTTCTCGCTATCATCGACACTACCGGAACAATCATATCCCTGGAAGACTCTGATGCTTTCTGCTTACTGACAAAAAACTCGCTCATTACCCGTAAAAACAAGTTCGAAACTCAAACGCATGACCTCTCCCAGGTGGAACATTTTGTCTTGGACGGCGACCGTATAATGAGCTGGCTGCAAACCTCTAAAAAATTCCTTGTCATAGCGATTTATCCCTTTGCCCTTTTGGGCTCTTACATCTATCGAATTGTCCAGGCGCTTATATATGCTGCGATAGGGCTGTTGTTTGCTTCCTTCTGCAAAGTGGTGCTCTCATACAATACTTTACTTCGACTGGCAACAGTAGCGGTAACACCTTGCATAATAGCTGGCACCGTTTTTGACCTGGCAGGCGTTTCTCTGCCTGCCCCGTTATATCTGCTGGCCGCATTAGGATATTTGTTCTTCGGTGTGAAAGCCGTCTCTCAGATACCGCCGGCAGAAGAATATCTCCAGGACTCTATTGAAACCGAAAGTCCGGACCAATATCATAATTGGCCCTGAAAAAATCCGATACCTCGTCTTTACGGCTCAAGGAAACAAAACATTCAACTACCAGTTCTTTTCCCTGATATTAGCCTGTGTTTTATCTTTTACCTTCTTCTTCCCGGGCGTTTGCGTGTGCGGTCCTTTTTGGACTTCTTTGTCGGTTTGCTTTTCTTTTTTTTCTTAGCCGCTGTTTTCAACGACTTTACAGGGCAGAGGTTCAACTGACGGGCGCCGATATTTACCGACACTATCCGCACCTTTATTGCCTGGCCCAAACGAACTGTGCTGCCTGAAGAAAGCCCGACAATACACTGGGACTTTTGATTATATTTGAATTCATCACTGCCCAAATCAGCCATCGAGATTAGCCCATCGATACCGAACTTCTTCGACTGCACGAATACACCGAAGCTCGCAAGGCCGGTAACAACGCAGTCAAGCTCATCGCCGATATGACTTTTTAACATCTGCAGAATCAGAACCGCTTGCAGCTCTCTCTCGGCATCTTCGGCCCGCTGCTCGGTAAAACTGATGTGCTTGCCAATCTCGGTCAAATCCTGCTGCTTAGGCCCCTGCCGCCGTTTCTTCTGCAAATAACTTTCCAGCATACGGTGGACGAGCAAATCGGCATATCGGCGAATCGGGCTGGTAAAGTGACAATAGCAGCCCGAAGCCAGTGCGTAATGGCCTATCTGAAGCGGTGAATACTGGGCCTTCTCGAAACTTCGCAGGACCACCAGATTCACTGCAAAAGAGCAATCAGCACCTTTGACGGCAGCCAGCAAATCCTGTATCTCGCCGCGGTCGGGACTGCGTGACATATTAAAGCCGAACGCCCTGACAAGCTTTGCAAGATTCTTGATTGTCAGGCTGTCCGGCTCAGGATGAATCCGCCGCATAAAGGGTTCATTCCGTCCATCCAGAAGCCAAGCTGCCGCCTCATTGGCTTCAACCATAAACATTTCAATTATCGTGTGCGGATAGCTGTCATCGGCAGGGACGGCATCCACAACCCTGCCCGCCTTATCCATTACCAACTCGGTCTCCGGCAAGTCCAGATGGAGCATTCCATCTTTCCTCCGCCGGCTCTCAATCAAACGGCTGAGTGTCTCCATATTTTTCAGCAATTTAACAACCGCCGGTTTAACGCCGCTGGTACGGCCTTTCAAAATTTTATTTGCATCCTGATAGGTCAGTCGCTCAGTCGAACGAATAATACTGTTGGCGAAACTGCGCGACAGGACATTGCCCTGTGAATCGTAAGTTAAATACACACTCTTAACGAAGCGTTTTTGGCCCGGCTGAAGACTGCAGATGCCGTTACTTAAAATCTCCGGCAGCATCGGTATTGTTTTGCCCGGCAGATAAACGCTGTTTCCGCGAACTTTCGCTTCGGCATCCAGCGGCGTATCAGGCAATACAAAACTACTGACGTCGGCGATGTGAACGCCCAGCACCCGGTTGCCGCTGCTGTCTTTCTCCATGCTTATCGCATCGTCAAAATCTTTTGCGTCCGGCGGGTCAATCGTGATAATTACCTTTTTGCTTATGTCGTCCCGTTTGCCGGGCTGGGCCGGATTAAAGCTGGACGCTGCACTGCGGACCTGCTCAAAACAATCTTCATCGAATTTCTCGGGCAGATGATACTGGCGGATTATAGAATTTATTTCACTCTCATACCGGCCCGCTTTGCCGAGCACTTCAACTATTACCCCGCGGCCGAGAAATCTTTCCGTTGGATATGTAAGTATTTCAACAACCACTTTATCATTGCCCCTGGCGTTTTTCGCAGTAACATCATCCACGCTAATCGGCTCTGTAAATCCCGTTCCGTCCGGCTGAACCATCCAGCCTTGCGCAGCTTTGAGCAATGTGCCGACGAATTTATTATGTGCACGCTGGAGAATCTCAACCACTTTGCCGCTGATGCGCATCTGTCCGGCACGTTTACCTTTTTTAACTACTTTTACGGCAACGATGTCACCGGTCATTGCGCCTGCTGTATGCGGAGGAGGTATAAATAAATCGCCGTGCGAACTTAGCTCAAGAGGTGTTACGAAGCCGAAACCCTTCGGGTTTGCCTTGAATGTCCCCGTGATTTGGCCCGACAATGCAGGTAAGCAGACCAAATTACCGGCACCGAGCACTACGTGTCCGGCCCGACGCAGCTTCTCAAAAGCCAGTTTGAATTGCGCATAATCCTCCGAGCTTACACCTAATGCCCTGGACAATTGCGCAAGTTTCATCGGCTTGTAATCGGCGTGTCTGAGTAATTTAATTATGCTTCTTTTGAATATTTCAGCCATTTGCTCAACTCGCAAAAAAAAACGCCTAACGAAGCTTAATGCTGGTCACCCCGAGCGCAGCCGAAAACTCCGTCCTGGTCACCCCGAGCGCAGCCGAGGGGTCTATTTAAATACTTCTGCAAAGCCGCCACCTATCAAATACGACATTAGTTGTACCAATCCTCACTAATATCATTCCATGCAATATTCTGTGAGTCAATAAGTGCTACCTTTTTTTCACGCCTCCAAGCCTTAATTTGCTTTTCTCTATTAATGGCTGAAGTAGGTTCACCCATTGTTTCAACGTAAAGCAGCCGATCAATATTGTATTTATCCGTGAAGCCGGGTATCAAATGGTTTTTGTGCTCGTAAACTCTTTTCTTAATCTCGCTGGTCATTCCTACGTAAAGCGTTCCAGATTCACTGCCCATAATATAAACATAAGACGTTTTCATATTGACATTGTAGCTGCTGTGACTTATTTATAAAGCAAGAAAAAAATTAGATAGATTCCTCGGCTGCGCTGCGCTTCGCTCGAAATGACGTAGAGGGTGTTTTTCACTGAACACTCGCCGATTTAGCGGTTCGACCTCCCGAAAAAGCACCCAACTGATTTTTATATCGACCTGGTGCTGGACGTTATCTGTAATCAAATCAACCACGTCTCGCATTCTGCTCGACGCTTCACACTTCAGCATATGCGAACTGCCAGCCCTCCGGCTTCTGTTGTCGGTCTTTGGTCTTGAGTCTTGCGTCTTGAATCTTCGGTCATCATCCACACATCGAGCCACGAGTCACGAGCCACGAGTCACGGAATTTATCCCTTTTTCGCCTTGAGTTGATTAAGTTTTTTGGCAAGACGCGATTTTTTCCGTGCTGCGGTCTTTTTATGCATTGTGCTCGTAGCAGCAGTCTTGTCCAGTTTCTTGGCTGCAAGACGGTACTGCTCGCTTGCGGCCTCTGCATCACCACTATCAAGGGCCGACTCAAAATGCTTGATTTGGGTCTTGACCCGGCTCTTACGCGCACGATTAATCGTAGTTCTTTTGCTGTTCTGCTTCACTCTTTTTTTGGCTGATAACGAATGTGCCACTTCAATCTCCTAAAACTCCTCGTTAATTTATCTAAAAATATTTACTGAGAGGCCGGTTCATTTCCTTTGTCTGCCCGGTCCTGAACGTCCTTGTTGGCGTCAGGCTGCCCCCTCATATTATCTACCCGCTGACGCACATCTCTGTATGCAAAATCAAGCTGAGCAATTTTGCGAAAAATCTCCAGCGCCTTTTCCATATCACCCTGCTGTTCATAAGAACGCGCCAGATTATATCGTAATTCCTTGGCTGTGTTGTCCTCCTTTGTTTCGTATGCATTTATCGCCTTGGTAAAAATATCAATGGCGTCTGCATACCAGCCCTTCATAAAAAAACACAGGCCTATTTTGCCCATCGCCAAAATCTTATGTCGCAGGTCCTTCTGGGCCTCCTGGAACAACGGTATTGCATCATCGTACCGTTCATTCACAACCAAACGAACGGCATATTCGTATTTGGCCTGCAGGTCGGTCGGGTAGTTAGCCACACACAGACAATAATGCTCCAGTTCAACTTTCTTTAGTTGTTCGGAAAATTCTGCTGCTTTCGCCTGGGCCTGACTGTCTTCAGGATTGGCCTCAAAAACAATTTTTGCCTCTTTTACCTTCCTCTTGAAATGTTTTATCTTTATCCTGCCCGCCCATTCCATAAAACTGAAATCGTTTTTAGCTTTATAAGTCTTTTCCAGAAGCTCTATCGCCTCAGTATCCGCCTCATCGCTGCGCACATCCGACAATGCCTCGGCCAGATTAAATATGTTCTGGGGCAGACTCGGCTCCCGGGCAAATCCTTTTCTGGCCTCGTTAACCGCCGAAATACGGTAATCCTCCGTCTTGACAACGCTCTGCTGTGCCTGAAGTTTTTCCTGCACCTCTCGGTCTTTGATGGATTTCCTAAAATCCCCTGCCTGGTCATATTTGCCTCTGGCAACAGCCACTTCTGCCGAGAGCTTCTTAAACTCATCGGCCAGATCTCCATCTTCCGGCTTGAGCCTGGCCGCATGCTGGCAGGCGGCAGACGCCCTGTCATATTGGCCTATCGATGCATAAGAGTCTTTCAACAATATATATCGATGCAAAGAAGGTTTCGACGCCGCATTATTGGCCTGGAATATCAAATCTGCAATCCATTTGGCCGTCTGGCGGTAATCGCCCTCGACAGCAGCCTTCAACATCGCTTCGGCATACGCCAAATGCTCAGGGGCCTTGGCGAAAAGGTATTCAGCATTAAGCATCCGCTCAAGGGCATTTTTGCCGCGAAGAAACTTCACCTTTTCAACCATCGATGGTTTTTTACCACCCTTGGCCTGTCGCTGCAAAGCCAGTTCATGAAAACCCAGATGGCCGTGCTCCACCTCATCCGGGACGCAACGCAGACCTTCAAGATACAGCTCGATAGCATAGTCGAAATTGCTCGTCTTCGCTACTTTCCGGGCTCTTTCAAAAAAAACCCTCGCATTAACCAATGTTTTGTCATTATCTTCGGGCATATTCTTAAACCAATTTCGTCCCTTATTATTTAATCCGTCTATCCTAATATTCGACTAAAATTTGTCAACAAATAAATACTTGTACAAAAAGCAGGCCTGTGCTATATAACGGTCTAAACAAAACCATAATCTGAAGGAAAAACCCGTATGATAACAGCTCTTGAGCAGTATGACCCGCAAATTTACGAACTTATAAGGCAGGAAGAGACGCGACAGAGCGGCTCAATTCGGCTTATCCCCTCGGAAAACTACATTTCCAAAGCCGTAATGTTGGCCAGCGGAAGCTGCCTTACCAACAAATATGCCGAGGGATATCCAGGAAGAAGATATTATGAAGGTCAACAGGTAACCGACCTTATAGAAAAGGTGGCCCAGGAACGCGCAAAAAAGCTCTTTGGAGCCGACCATGCAAACGTCCAGCCATATTCCGGCTCAGTGGCAAACCTGGCAGCATATCTGGCACTGGCAAAACCCGGTGACACGATAACAGGTATGGCCCTTACACACGGCGGACATCTCACACACGGCTCGGACGTCAGTGTCTCAAGCAAAATGTTTAATTCCGTCCCCTACACCGTCAACCCTGATACCGGAAGACTGGACTATAACCGGATTGAGGAGCTGGCCAAAAAGCACAAACCCAAAATTATCATTTCCGGAGCAACAGCATATCCGAGAGAAATTGACTTTGAAATATTCGGCCGGATTGCCAAAAGCGTCGGCGCATTTCACATCAGCGATATAGCCCACATCGCAGGACTCGTTGTGGCAGGTCTTCACAAAAACCCTGTGCCGTACGCCGACATAATCTCGACCACGACACACAAAACCCTGCGGGGGCCTCGAGGAGGAATGTTACTCTGCAAAGCAGAACATGCTGAAAAGGTGGACAAAGCCGTTTTCCCGGGATTCCAGGGAGGCCCGCATCTCCACACTCTCACCGCTGTAGCCGTCGCAATGGCTGAAGCCGACACACCGGAATTTGTCGCCTACGCAAAGCAGATAGTCAAAAATGCAAAAGCAATGGCTGAAAAACTGCGCGAATTCGGCTTCAAACTTGTTTCCGGCGGAACTGATAATCATTTAATCTTAATCGATTTGCGAAATAAAAATATTATGGGAAGGAAACTGGCCAAAGCTTTAGACAGGGCAAGAATCGTTACTAATTATAACACCACACCTTCAGACCCGAACCATCCATCTAACCCCACCGGTCTGCGCATTGGAACGCCGGCAATCACTACCAGGGGAATGAAAGAAGAACAGGCCGAAGAAATTGCCGCCCTGATAAATAAAGTGGCTGAAAATATCGAAAATGAATCGGTAATCGAGGATGTCGCAAGAGAGGCCCTGCTGTTATGCTCGCAATTCCCTGTGCCCGACCATTTTATAATACCGAACAAAAATACGTGAAACGTGAAGCGTATTTTGTGAAACGAGATACGACAATACGAGATACGAAAAATGCTTAAAGAATTATTTGAAAAGCAGGCCGAATTGAACAAGAGAACCGGTTTTGACCCTGACGCCCTGCGGGCCAACTTCGACCCGCAAACAGCCGGAATCTGGCTGAACAATTATATCGCCGCTATGAGCAATGAGATCGAGGAGCTGAGGAACTGCACTTTCTGGAAGCACTGGTGCAAAGAGGCAAAAGAAGGAAAAAGGTTCTTTCTGAACGATTTGCAGAACGCCAGGGTCGAAGTAATAGATATGCTGTTCTTCTGGATTTCTCTGGCACAGTGCCTCGGCCTTGATGCCGACGATGCTGTTCGGCTGTACGAACAAAAATGGAAGGTAAACTGGAATCGTCAGGACAACAACTATTCGATGGCCGAAAAAACCGAAGACGACAATAAAAATATAGTGTAAAACCTAAAGAATAAAGCATATCTCAAACCAGTTGCGGGATACCGGATGCAGAATACGAAATTAAAAACCGCAGTGCTCGGCCTCGACGATGCCGCCGCAAAGCTCTTACTAAAAGCGGCGAGCCAAATCGACCTTTTCGACGTTCAGGCCGTCGCCGACAAAAATACCAAGCTCGCCGAAGAAATCGCCAAAGAATACAAATGTGCCTCTTATGATGACTATCGACAACTGATAATACAAAACCAGTTCGACTGCCTGTTAGTCGCCGCCGGCTTGTACAGTTGCGATGAATATATCCGCTCGGCAATGAAAAAAAAGTTCAACATACTAAAGCTCGCCCCGCCGGCCAGAGACTTCGAAGAAGCAGCAGTTTTTGTCCGTCTTGCCGAGGATGAAAATATAAAATTCGCAGTCGCCAATCCCAGCAGATTTGCCGACACCTTCCTTACTCTGCAGCAATTCCTCCAGGAAAAACTTATCGAGGACGTCTTTCTGATAACCACCGTCTGCAATTGCGGCCGGCGGGAGCATCCCTCCTGGCAGGCCGACCAGAAACTTTCCGGCGGAGGAGTGCTGCTTAGAAACTGTTACGAAATAATCGACCAGATAGTCTCCAACTTCACCACACCACAACAGGTTTACTCGCTAAATACCAACACGGCCGGCGACAGGCAGCAAAGACTTTATCTGACGGAGGACACTACGGTTGTAACAATGAAATTTGCCGACACTTTTATCGGCAATATCATCGCAGGCAGGGCCTTTGGGCCCCAACAAAAGTTCTTGAAGGTCTATGGCAAAGATAAAATCATAACCGTCAGCGACGCACGACTTACCGTAAGCGATACTCTCGGCAATGTCAGTGAAGAATTTGAATACGACGACGACAGGCTCATCTGTATGACAAAGGCCCTGCAAAATTTCGCTCTAAGCATCTTATCGCCCGACGAGCACAAGCTTTGCAGCAGCGCCAGGGAAAACTTAAACAATATGGCCGTCATCGAATCAGCCTATCTTTCGGCCCGCACCGGCTTTCCGGAAGAGCCCGCAAGAATCCTGCAGTTGGCGCAAATCGAGCCGACAAATATTTAGCCGAATATGCAAAAAATCGACATCCCTCACAATTATTGTGCTAAATACGTCCTATAATCCCTTCAAAACCGCTCCAGAAGCCTCTTTTGCACCTCGGCCATGTTCGGAATTTTCACTTACAGGAGATTTCTAAAGGACAAAACGCCGATACTATTGTTGTAATTGTTGATAATGATTTGGCCGCACGCTATAATAGCTGCGATTGTGAGGTGAAAATTGGAATAATATTCTTTTTATATTGTTATGGAGGCTTATAACTATGTTACTTAATATTTTCAGAGGCATCTTCATTATCATCGTTTTAGCGGTTTTAATCGTCAGCTTAAGCGACAGTGAGATTTCCGGCGAGCCGGGCAAGTCTAACTTTAATGCAATTCTCTGGAGCAGCGTGGTACTGGTTGCAATGGCGCTTGTCCTGGATATTTTCACCCCCAGGAAATCCTTGGTTGGACTGGCAGGAGTATTTTTTGGGCTTTTGGTCGGCATCTTTATCAGTTGGGCGCTGGCGCCGGTTGTCGATATGGTCAACGAAATCTACCCGTTTCTGAGCTTAAGTGATTCCGCTGTTCGGGCAATCAAACTGATGATGGGTATATGTATTTGTTTCCTTGTAATCAGCATTGTGGTTCGAACAAAAGACGATGTTCGGTTTGTTATTCCTTATGTTGAATTTGCCAAGCAGACCAAAGGCACTCGCCCGCTCGTTCTCGACACCTCTGCTATCATTGACGGACGCATCGCCGACCTCTATCGAAGCAAATTGTTCGACGCACCGCTGATTGTTCCGCGCTTTGTCCTCAATGAGCTTCAGCTTATAGCAGATTCACCTGACAAGCTGAAACGCAATCGCGGCAGGAGAGGTCTCGATATACTAAAGGATATGCAGACCAATCCGACGATTGACATTGAAATCGATGATACCATCATTCCGGAGACCGCAGATGTAGCTGGCGTCGACCAGAAACTCGTTTTATTCGCCAAAGACCACGATGGCCGACTTGCCACTACCGACTACAACCTCAGCAAGGTCGCTCAGGTGCGGGAAGTGGATGTCTTGAATATAAACGATTTGGCCAACTCACTAAAAGCAATTGCACTGCCAGGCGAGACTATGGAAATCAAAATTGTAAAGCCGGGTGAAGAGGCACAGCAGGGAGTCGGTTATCTCGCCGATGGCACTATGGTTGTTGTCGAAGATGCTCGAAACAAAATGGGAAAAGACCTCGTTATCAGCATAACCAGCTCACTGCAGACCGCAGCCGGAAAAATGATTTTTGGTAAGTTTGAAGGCTACGCACCGAGAAGGAATAATAAAGAGCGACAGCCCTACAGAAAAGCAGGCCAGCCCGCCGCCTCAACACGGTCCAACAACCGAAATCAAGGCCTTTAGCCGTCGGAACGCAAATGTAAGCCCCGCATCGAATGGTGCGGAGCAATCTCAAAAATGTTTAACCCCCAAATTTATTTGGGGGTTGTTTAGCCGTCGCCGCCCCGGCGCGCTCTTTGTCACCCTGAGCGAAGCGCAGCGTAGTCGAAGGGTCTATTAAAAAATGGTCATTGCGAGGCCTGAAAGGCCGAAGCAATCTCAACACCTTTTACTTTTGCCTTTTTACTTTTTACTTGCTTCCGCCGCCTGCCCTCTGCCAGGTGATTATTGGAAAGTTTTTGCTAAAAACAAAAGATGCTCCCATATCTGAATTAAGCTTTCAGGCAATATGGCTTTATACGCCCAGGAATACTAACGGATTGAACATCCGATAGTCGCAGGGCACGAACACGGATTATTTGTCCGAAGTCACCTTTTAGCCCGATTTTCGAT
>CAYXPG010000050.1:0-5087 GCA_964467205.1 uncultured Pirellulales bacterium
AATGCAAAAGGTGATTTATGGCCGCATCTGCAAGTACCGGACTAAAAGGTCTGGATGAAATATTAAACAATCTTCACGAAGGAGACAATATCGTCTGGCAGGTCGATTCGGTAAAAGATTATCTGCCATTTGTCGAGCCGTATTACAAGTATGCACTCGAAAACGGATTAAAGCCTGTCTATTTTCGGTTTGCAAAGCACCGACCCCTTATCTCAAAAGGTTCAGGAGTCGAAATCCATCGACTTTATCCCGAGCAGGGATTTGAAAAGTTCATTAAGGAATTTCACAAGGTCATAGACGAAACCGGCAAAGAGGGATGTTACATCTTCGATTGTATTTCTGAGCTTGTCGTGGACTGGAACAGCGACCGTATGCTCGGAAACTTCTTTATGCTCGTCTGCCCATACATTCGTAAAGTCGGCGCTACCGCATATTTTGCTTTACTAAGAAACGCTCATTCCTTTCATGCGACAACCCCTATTACAGAAACACTTCAGATTTTGCTGGATGTCTATCGCTATAAGAAAAATTTATATGTCTATCCGATTAAGGTCGTCGGCAGACACTCTCCGACAATGTATATGATTCACGTCCGGCGGGGCGACGTTTTTTCACCGGTAACTGACAGTGTTACAATAACGAAGATTCTTGGAAAAGTCCCCTGGGAGCGCCTCGATGCCCCGAGTCTTCGGCTCGGGTTCTGGAGCAGCACTTTCGCCGAGGCCGAAAAGCTCCTCGAGGATTTACACAGCGGAAAAGACATGGCTCACCAGATAGATAAAATGCACCATATGCTCTTGCGAATGGAGATTTCCCGGAATGAACGGGTTCTGCGACTGGCGGAAAAGTATTTTACAATGACGGATTTGCTTAACATTCGCCGCCGAATGATAGGTACCGGACTTATAGGCGGAAAATCCGTCGGGATGCTGCTTGCACGGGCAATACTACAAAAAACCGATAAGCGACCCGCCAGGTTTCTCGAACCTCACGATTCCTTCTATATCGGCTCTGATGTCTTTTATACATTTCTCGTCCAGAACGATGTGTGGTGGATACGCCAAAAACAGGAAAGTGCCCAAGACTTCCTGGAAGGCGCCGAAGAAGCCCGACAGCAAATCCTGCATGGCGAGTTTCCCGGTTACATAATCAAACAGTTCATCGATATGCTGGATTATTTCGGGCAATCCCCCATTATTGTACGCTCCAGCAGTTTGCTCGAAGACAATTTCGGCAATGCCTTCGCCGGCAAATATGAAAGTATCTTCTGCACTAATCAGGGGCCAAGAAATCAAAGGCTGGAAGAGTTTATGTCCGCCGCCCGGCGGGTATATGCCAGTGCCATGAGTGAAGATGCCCTTGTTTATCGACTTCAAAGAGGACTCGACCAGCAGGATGAACAGATGGCACTGCTCATCCAGCGAGTATCGGGCTCATACCGGAATTATTATTTCTTCCCGGATGTTGCCGGCGTTGGAATCTCTTATAATACTTTTGCCTGGAAGAGCGAACTCGACCCAAAAGCCGGAATGCTAAGATTAGTATTAGGACTGGGAACAAGAGCCGTAAACCGCGTTGAGGATGACTATCCACGCATCGTCGCTCTTGATGCCCCACTTTTAAGACCCATCGCAGGGATGGAGGATGCCAGAAAATTCTCACAGCACCAGGTTGACCTGCTCGATACGCAAAAAAATGCCCTGATAACCATGCCATTTAAAAAACTGCTCGCCGAAAAACTCGACCTTAAGCTGGACCTGGTGGCCATAAAAGACCACGAAACAGCTAAAAAAATGAGGGAGCTTGGCATGGATGAGCAGCAGGCCTGGCTGCTCACATTCAAAAAGCTCCTCGCCGATACCTCATTTACCCAAACTATGCAAAAAGTGCTAAAGACTCTCGAACAAAAATATCAATATCCGATAGAAATTGAGTTTACCGTCAACTTCACAAAAGGCCAAACGCTTATGATTAACCTGCTTCAGTGCAGACCCTTGCAGAGCAAAGGACTGGGAACGAGAGCCAAAATCCCCTCAGGCATCAAGCCTGAAAAAATCCTCTTTCAATGCGAAGGTTATTTTATGGGAGGAAACATCTCCCAGAATATTAGAAGAATCGTATATGTTCAACCGCTGGCTTACATCGCTCTGCCGCTGTCTCAAAAATATGACATCGCACGTCTCGTGGGAAGCCTAAACAAACAAATCTCAAACAAACAAGAACTGCCCACTCTCCTGCTTGGGCCCGGCCGATGGGGCACCACCACGCCGTCTCTTGGCGTTCCTGTGAGTTTTTCGGAAATCAACAATGTTACTGTATTAGGTGAAATTGCGTATGAAGGCGCCAATCTAATGCCGGAACTCTCTTTCGGAACCCATTTCTTTCAGGACTTAATCGAGGCCGATATCTTTTATGTCGCCATATTCCCCCAGATGAAAAATGTAATTATGAACGAAAAGTTGATTTCGCAATTGCCAAATCAACTCCCTGAACTTCTACCCAGGGCCGGCAAATATGCAGATGTCGTTAAAGTGTATCAGCTCGATACGGAAAAACTGCAGATAATCTGTGACGTAGTATCTCAAAAAGTTACTTGTTTTATAGCTGAAAACAGAACCGGCCAATGAGTCGGCGATTGCACCAAAGCAGAAAAACTCCCTGATAATTGAAAATATTAGGTCCGAGAAAAATGCGGGATGGTTTAAGAATATCGAACCAGGGCCTATAAAAGCTGCGAAAACGCTCGATAATCGCTTCCGTCAGGGGGCTTTGAAATCCTCACCTTTTTCTAACAAAGCACAAATTTACTTTTGCCGATGTTTCTTATGTCTTATAGCGGCTCTATTCATGGAAAAATAGAGTTTATCAAGAACGGGTAACTTACAATTGAAAAATTTGGAGTCAAGGAACATTCCGATGGAAAACAAAGAACACTTCAGCGATTTAATCAAAACCGAGATAACTGATGTTACTTCTGATTGTCTGACGACTTCCTCCCGTGTCTGGGTGGAAGTCGAGGACGTGATGAACAGAGATGTCTTTACCGTTTGCCCTGATGACACTGTGACTACAGCAGCGAAGATAGTGTCTGATAATAAAATTTCCTGTGTTGTTGTTACAGACAGCGGCAGTGTCGTGGGTATCCTTACCGAGCCGGACTTCCTCAAAAGGACTATGTCTCTGAAGAGGGATTTCAATGAGATAAAAGTGGCCGAGATAATGTCTGCACCGGTGGTAACTGTACCGGCTGATTTATCCATCTTCGAAGCAAGTAAAACTATGGAGAGAAGGGATATCAAGCAGTTGCCTGTCCTGGAGAAAGGACAATTGGTTGGGATTGTGACTCAAACCAACCTGATTAGAACTCTCACTTCCTATGTAATGTGGAGGGACGTTGTGGAAATAATGAGCAGAGACGTCTCTACAGTACAAAAAAATACGACTGTATCCGAGGCTTCGCAGATTATGACCTCTCATGACATCTCAAGCATTGTGGTACTGGATGGAGATAGGGCGATAGGGCTCCTTACGGAAAGGGACATCATCAATAGAATTATTACGCTGCAAAAATCTGCTGACACTCAGGTTGAGGAGGTAATGTCTTCGCCGGTGATAAGTATCCCCCCCGATTTCTCCGTCATCAGTGCCGGCAATCTTATGGAAAAAATGGACATCCGCAGGCTGGTTGTTATAGAAGATAAATGCTTGCGCGGTATCATTGTCCAGACAGACATCTTCAAGGCCGTAGAAAAGAAACTCCGGGACGAAGAAGAAAAAAACCTCGGCCTGCTCGAAAAGTCCGAAAGAAGCATATACACTCTCGACCTCGATGGGAACATAACTTATGTTAACCCCGCCTTTATGAAACTGTTAGAGGTTACCGACCCGGCAGAACTCATTAACCAGCCCTTTTTGCCAAAAAAGTATTGGAACAAACCCAAAGAAGGAAAACAGTTTCTAAAGGAACTGCAAAATGGATATACTGATACAAAGGAATTGACCCTCAAAACCGCCAAAGGCAGGAAGATATACGTTACTATCTTTTCCACCATCACAAGAGACGTCCACGGCAAAATCAACGGATTTCAGGGAATGCTTGATGATATCACCTCCAAGAAAGAGCTGGTAACACTCAGAGAAGCCGAAAAGGCCCTGCGCGAGAGCGAAGAAAAATACCGTAACGTTGTCGAAAATACAAACGACGGAATATGTGTTATACAGGACGATTCGGTAAAATTTACAAATAACCCGCTCACTGAGATAATAGGATGCTCTAAGAATGAGATTATAGGCAAAAATTTCGAGGATTTCGTCCATCCGGATGAATTACAGAAGGTCAAAGACAAGTATCAACGTTTTATGGCTGAAGAACAAGACGAACAAAGATACGAAACAGCCTTAAAGCACAAAGATGGACTAAGAATAGAAGTAGAATTCAATACCAGCGTCACAGACTATGATGACCGAAGAGCCTGGCTGGTTTTTATCCACGATATCACCAAAAGAAAACAGGCCGAGGAAAATATGAGACAGGCTATGAAACGCACAGAACGAACACAGGTAGAGCTTGAACAGTTAAACCTACGGCTTGAAGCATCTGCCGAGCAGGCAAACCTTATGGCTCAGGAAGCAGTCGTGGCTGACCTGGCAAAGAGCCATTTCCTTGCAAATGTCAGCCACGAAATCAGAACACCAATGAATGCCATTATCGGCTTTAGTGATGTACTCTCCGAAGAACAACTGACTCAAGAACAAAAATATTACGTCACTATCATCCGCGATAGCGCTAAAAACCTGCTACAGTTGATTAACGATATACTTGACTTCTCAAAAATCGAGGCCGGAAAACTCGATATTGAGATTGTCAGTTGTTCGCTGGAACATTTGCTCGCTGTCACCGAATCGTTAATGCGGCCGCTGGCAATCGAAAAAAATTTGGCGTTCGAAATCCTCCAGTGTGAAGACCTCCCTGCACAAATTCGCACCGCTCCTGTACGCCTGAAACAGTGTTTGGTTAATCTTATTAGTAATGCTATTAAATTCACTGAAAAAGGCCACGTGTACGTGAATGTTTCGCTCGAAAAGGG
>CAYXPG010000050.1:5187-11557 GCA_964467205.1 uncultured Pirellulales bacterium
CTATTAAATTCACTGAAAAAGGCCACGTGTACGTGAATGTTTCGCTCGAAAAGGGCGATTGTAAAGAGAACTGCCCGGCGCCTCTGCGCTCTCGGGGCCCCCAAACGCGAAATAATGCGCTTGGGGAACCCCCTCAAAATGGCAAGCCGCAATTATTTCTCCGTTTTGATGTCGAAGATACCGGAATCGGCATACCGGCCGATAAGCAGAAATCGATTTTCGAGGAATTTATGCAGGCCGACAAATCCAGCACCACCAGATATGGCGGTACAGGCCTCGGATTGGCTATCACAAAACGACTGACACGTCTTTTGGGTGGAGAAATCTCCTTAACCAGCGAAATCGGTAAAGGCTCGATGTTCTCCCTCGTAATCCCTATAAGTCTTGAGACAGAATCCCAGAAGTCCTTTAACAAATACAATGCCGCGGATGAATTAAACCACCCGGAAGTTGGCGAGCAGGACAAACTCTCCGGAGACGTCTTAGTGGCCGAAGACAGCAAAACAAACCAGGAGCTTATTAAGCTGCTGCTGAAACGAATGGGCCTGAAGGTAACAATGGTCGAAGACGGTAAAGAATGCATCGATATAGCTCTCAGCAGAACGTTCGACCTGATTTTGATGGACATACAGATGCCCAATGTCAACGGCTACGAGGCCGCAAAAATCCTCAGAAAAAAACAAGTGCAGACACCAATAATTGCTCTGACCGCTTATGCATTGAAGGCGGACAGGCAAAAATGCCTCGATGCCGGCTGTGATGATTATATCGCCAAGCCAATCAACAGAAAAATACTGCTGAAAAAAGTGCGTAAATACCTCACCGTAAAAAACGCAGCTTTGAGCAGGAAAAAAATATAACGGCCCTGAAAAACGCCGTTTATTCACTAAAACCTGTATTTCATTTTCGAATGAAAACGCAGCCGGTTATATGACCACTTTTGATGCCGCGGGTTCCCATTTTGCGACTTATTGCACCTGTGGCAGAGCCAAAATGAGGTCCCACAAAACCCCCGACAAAAAATCTTTAAAAACCTGCCAGTCTTAATACTAATTGTTCTATTGCCACCTGCGGTTTTGTTCTTCCGGTCTTTATCGCATAATCGGTTGCAGCCAACTGACACAAATTATCACCGAGCTGTTTCAAACTCACACTGCGAAGTTGCGCAAAAAACTTCTCTTTATTGCCCCATACCCTCATTCGCCTGGCAACCTCCGCAGGACCAACGCCCTTCTCAAGTAAGGCCTTGGCGCCGAACATCCTGCGCAAATGAAACGCAAAAGCACCGACCACCGTGTATTCTGTGGACTTATCTACTGCAAACATATTCCTCAGCCGACTGACCGCCTCTGTAACTTGTCCCTCTATAACGGCATCTATCACGGAAAAAGCGTTGAAAAAACGATTATGACCGATGAGCAGTTCTATATGCTTAACAGTTATCGCTTTTTCCTTATCCGCAAACAAGGCCAGTTTATCAATTTCGCTGTACAGTCGCCCTAATTCGTCACCGGCCAGCTCGATTAAAAACTCGGCCCCCTGCCTGCCCAGGTTTTTCCCGTGCGCATCGTTAGCATACCGAATCAGCCGCTGCGCCAACTGCCTGCCCTTCGGCTCGGTAACACTGATTAGCCTGCCGACACTACCCAATTTACCCGCAAGTTTCGTATTGCTCGCCCAACTGCTCACCGTCAATATCAACCGTCCGGTAGAACTGGGATTGTCAAAATATTTCTCTAACAGTCCGCGATTTTCAGAAATGAATTTGTCCGCACCTTTTACAACAACAACCCTCTTTTCACTCAGGAATGGCAGCGTCCGCAGCTCATCCAGGACCTCCACCGCTGAAACCTGTGCAGGGTCCGCCTTAAAAAGCCCCGTCGCCTTCTCCTCCGTCCCTAAAAGTTCACCAACAAGCTTCTCACACTCCATCCCGACCAGAGATGCCTCTTTGCCCGCGATTACATAAATCAACTCTTTTTTGCCGGCCTTATCTTTTTGTTTAACCATTTTTATTTGACTATCACTGATGCGGAGGTGCTATTTTGATTTTGGAGTTTTTTTAGTCTTGGCTTTTTTAGACTCTGGCTCAACCTTCTTGTTATTGCCGCTTTGTTCTTCTGAATCATCGACTTCTTCGAGAGCTATTTTTTCGACGGCCACAAGTTTGTCCCCCGCTTTGAGCTTAATCAGCCGGACCCCCTGCGTATTCCTGCCTATCGAGCGGACCTGCTCAAGACCCGTGCGGATGATTATCCCCCTGGCAGTTATCATCATCAATTCGTCGTCATCCCGCACCGCCTTCAATGCCACCACTTTGCCGTTGCGGGCGGTCGTCTTGATATTTATCAGCCCAATCCCGCCCCGCGACTGAGCACGATAATCGTCAAGATTCGTTCGTTTGCCGTAGCCGTTCTCGCACACCGTAAGCAGACTCGCTCCCTCTTCGGCTATAACCATATCCACAACCTTGTCCTTGCTGCGGAGTTTTATCCCCTTGACCCCCCGCGAGACCCGCCCCATCGAACGGGCCTGCTTTTCTTCAAAGCGTATCGCCATACCGTTCCGCGTCCCTAACACAATATGGTCGCTGCCGCTCGTTAACGCAACGCCAATCACATCGTCGTTCGGGTCAAGTTTGATTGCGATAACGCCCGTTGCCCTCGGATTGCTGTAAGCGCCGAGTCTCGTCTTTTTCACCAGACCGTTTTTAGTAGCCATAACAAGCTGCCTCTTCCGCTTTTCTTCTTCGCCGTCAAAATCACGCACATTGATTATGGACTCTATCGTCTGATTGCCGAGCTTCAAAAGGTTCACAATATTTCTGCCTTTGCTCTGCCTTGACATTTTCGGAACGTCATAGACCTTCAGCCAGTAGCATTTCCCGCGATTGGTAAAAATAAGCAGATAATCGTGCGTCGAGGCCACGAACAGATGCTCTATAAAGTCACCCTCTTTCGTATCTGAGCCGATAATACCTTTGCCCCCGCGACCCTGCTTGCGATATGTATCTATCGGCATCCGCTTAACGTATCCGCTGTGGCTTACCGTAACGATTACCTCTTCCTCGGCAATCAAATCTTCAATCTCAAGATGCTCGACCCTGGCGCTGATTTGCGTTCGTCTCTTGTCACCGTATTTCTCTTTTATCTCGTAAATGTCCTCGCGTATGATATCCAGCAGAATCTGCTCGCTAGCCAGTATCGCTTCATACCCTTCTATCTGCTCGATAAGTCCGGCGTATTCCTTGGCCAGCTTCTTTATCTCCAGTCCGGTCAGCCTTTGCAGTTGCATCGTCAAAATCGCATCGGCCTGCGGACCCGTTAGAAACTGGTCGGACTCGCTTTTTTCTTTTATAAATGCCTTCGGCAGCAGTTCCTTTAACGTCGCCGATTCGGCTAATCGCAGCGGCTTTTTCATCAACTCCAGTTTTGCCGTCGGTGCATCGGGCGATTTCTTTATCAACTCGATTATTTCATCGATGTCACTGACAGCTAAAATAAGCCCTTCGAGAATATGCGCCCGGTTTCGGCATCTCCTTAAAAGGAATTTGCTTCGTCTGCGAATAACCACCTTGCGATGCTCAATAAAGCATTCAAGCATCTCTTTGATGTTCAGCGTCTCAGGCCGATTATTGACCAAAGCAATATTCGCAATCGCAAACGTAGTCTGCAAAAGCGTATAACGGTAAAGCTTATTCAATGCGACATTGGCGTCCGCCTCTTTTTTCACATCCACTACAATCCGCATCCCGCGCCGGTCGGACTCGTCCCTGATATCCGAAATCTCACTTATCAGATTATTACGAACGCAACTCGCAATCTTCGATACAATCGTCGTCTTGACGACCATATACGGTATTTCCGTTATTACGATTCTTTCCCTGCCCTTTTTTATTGTTTCAATCTCCGCCTTGCCGCGGATTGTCAAATGCCCCCTGCCCGTCGTATAGGCCTCCATAATCCCCTTTTTGCCGCATATAATACCACCCGTCGGAAAGTCCGGCCCGGGCAGACGTTTGATAATGTCCTTAAAGCCGCAGTCCGCATCCTTTATAACCAGAAGCAGCGCATCGCAAACCTCGCCTATATTATGTGGCGCAATATTCGTCGCCATCCCCACCGCAATGCCCGTTGAGCCGTTGACCAGAAGGTTCGGAAACTTACTCGGAAGGACCGTCGGCTCCTGCCGCGTCTCGTCATAGTTCGGTACAAAATCCACCGTATCATTCTTAATATCTTCGAGCATCTCCATAGCCGGTGCTGTTATCCGCGCTTCGGTATATCTCATCGCCGCAGGCGGGTCCGAATCAATACTCCCGAAGTTACCCTGCGGGTCGATGAGCCGATAACGCATATTCCACTCCTGACCCATCCGAACCAATGTCCCGTATGTCGCCTGGTCGCCGTGCGGATGGTAATTGCCGCCGGTATCGCCGACAATCTTTGCGCACTTGCGGTGCTTGCTGCGAGGCCCAAGATTCAAATCGTTCATCGCAACAAGTATCCGCCTTTGCGACGGCTTCAAACCGTCGCGAACGTCCGGCAGCGCACGTGATACTATCACGCTCATCGCATAGTTAAGATACGAATTCTTCAGCTCATCAAGAATCCGCATGTCCTCGAAACGTTCTTTGGTTTTTTTGGCTTCTTTCATTATTTCGTCTCTCGTTTTATAGCCTCTTCTGCTGCCCGTTGCGCCGTCATTAGAATAACCTCAATCCCGCCGAAAGTCAAGAAAAGCGAAATTTTACTTTTGCTCTGAATGCAGAAAAATCCTCTTGCCCGAAACTCTCCGGCCCTGTATAATCCGACACCGTCGGTTCAGTTCGAAGGACCCAGTTATGTTCGCCGCAGTCGTCAAACCTGATACACATAAGAAGCTTCAAATCCTCAGCGCAGGCGCCCGGTACGACCTCGCCTGTGCCTGCTCTGCATCCAAAGACCAGCACCGAAAAAGAGCCGGCGATGGTAAATGGCTCTATCCGGTAACACTCCTGAACGGCTCAACAAGCGTCCTTCTGAAAACTCTACTTTCCAACGTCTGCACAAACGACTGCAAATACTGCCCCCTCAGAGAGCAGGCCGACATCCCGAGATGCACCTTGACCCCCGAAGAAACTGCTAAGGTATTTTGGGACTATCTCAGCCGCCGAAAGGTCTTTGGCCTGTTCTTAAGCTCCGCCGTCCTCGCCTCACCCGACAACACTATGGACAAACTAAACGCCACCGCCAAAATTTTACGAAATAAATACTCCTATCGCGGCTATATCCATCTAAAAATCATCCCCGGCGCAAGCGATGCCGCCATCGAAGAGTCTCTTTCGCTCGCCAGCGCCGTATCCCTCAATATCGAAACGCCCGGCGGCGACCATCTGGCAAAACTTTCCAGCAAGAAAGACTACATCCGCGACATAATCGAGCCAATCAGGCTAATCAGCTCCCTCACCTCGCCCGGCTCGAAATATGCACGTACAAAACAGACAACCCAGTTCATCGTCGGCGCCGCCGGCGAATCCGACACCGAAATTGTAAAGTATTTGGCCGCTCTCTATGACCGCCTCAATATGAACAGGGTCTATTTCAGCGCCTATCAGAAAGGCGCCGGCGACGACTCCATCACCGGCGAAAAAGCAACTCCCCAAAACCCAGCCGACATCTTCATAAGAGAGCATCGCCTTTACCAGGTCGATTTTCTCCTTCGAAGGTACAGCTTCAAACAATCCGACATCATCTTCGACGATAACGGCAATCTTTCCTTATCAGACGACCCAAAACAAATCTGGGCTTCCAATCATCCCGAAAGCTTCCCCGTAAATGTCAATTCCGCCTCGAAGTTCGCTCTTTTGCGTGTGCCCGGCCTCGGCCCCGTAACGGTTAGAACAATCCTTCACCGAAGAAGACAGGCCAAACTGTCCCGCCTCGAAGACATCGCCCCAATCTCCAAAAGACTCCTTAAAGCCACCCAGTACCTGACCTTCTAAACCCACCCACGCCGCTTGCCCTGCACCAATTAGGCTGCTGCCGTAATTTGGTGAGAGGCTATTGCGCCTGCCCACTTTGTCATCTTGAGCGAAGCGTAGCGTAGTCGAAGGGTCTATTAAAAAATGGTCATTGCGAGGCCTGAAAGGCCGAAGCAATCTCAACACCTTTTACTTTTGCCTTTTTACTTTTTACTTGCTTCCGCGGCCTCCGGCAGCAACTAACCATTCCCACTTCGGATTTCCCATATAGGATATTGTATTTAATTGCTCAAAAATTATTTAATCATAGGGACAATTGCTTTTGTTGGATTATCCTGTGCACTGGCTGAAACGCCGAGGCAAGGGGACTTAAGATGGAAGAGCAATAACTTCAGAATGCATCTTGCA
>CAYXPG010000051.1:0-1313 GCA_964467205.1 uncultured Pirellulales bacterium
GGTTATCTACTTCGCAGCGGGCAGCGGCGACGGGAGCTTCATCAGCCGTGCCAACAGCCTGGTATCGGGATGTACAGCGGTCTGGGGCAAAATACCGGGCTTTTTGATAAACATCGTATTTGCGTGCCTGTTTCTCGGCGTTAAGCTGCCGAAATTCAGAACGCTTACGCAAAGTGCCGGCCCGCAGTTGGCATACGGGCAGATTGTTGCGTGGGGCCAATATGTAATCCCATTAGCGGTGTGGATACTCTTTCTTGGGGCTATGTTTCCGAAACTTCCGTCGATGTTCGCAGGTGTTCTGGAAATCGGTTTCGAAGGTGGTCACGGCACGGCAGCTGGTATGAAAGAGGTCTTCGAGGCCCAGGGCTGGGCGGCGGGGACCGACTATGCCCTTACCAGCGCGACGTTCGGAGTAATCTCCGCTATTATCTTCGGTATGATACTCATCAACTGGGCTGTCCGCGCCGGTCACGTCAAGAAAAGTACAGCCATCACTGAAGAAGAAGCTCTCGGCATAATCCCCATCGAAAAACGAGCCAGTGCAGGAAGACTTAGTATAAACAGCGACGTTATGGAGAGTCTGAGTCTGCATATTATAGTCATCGGCATTGCTGTCGGTATTGGCTGGGTATTCAAACAGGGGCTGTTAGGCATCGAGGGCAGCAGTGACTATCTTACGAAACATAAACTTTTGAGCGGTTTTCCGCTTTTTCCGCTCTGTTTGTTCGGCGGACTCATCGTTCAGATTTTCGAGGAGCGTTTTGACAAATACAAACTCATTGATTTGGGTTTGATACGGCGAATTCAGAACACCTCACTCGATTTTCTGGTCGTTGCCGCTATCGCTACAATCAAACTTAACGTTATTATAGAAGGGCTGCTGCCTTTGGTAATATTAGCGGCCTTCGGCATCGGCTGGAATGTTTTCTGCCTGCTGTTTTTGGCGCGCAAGATATTCAAAGACAGCTGGTTCGAGCGAGCAATAGTTGAGATGGGAATGGCGATGGGCGTAACAGCTACGGGACTATTGCTTTTGCGTGTGGTTGACCCTGATTATAAAACGCCGGCCGCCGAGGCCTTTGCGTCAAAACAATTAGTGCATGAGCCGATTATGGGCGGCGGCTTGTGGACGGCCACGGCAATTCCGCTGATTGCAATTTACGGGCCGGTAAAGGTCTTCCTGATAGCAACGACGGCTTTGACAATTTGGCTTTTGATTGTATTTTTGCCGAAATTGTTTCGCAGGGCAGCGGTCTAAAGAACTACTTCAAACTGACCGTTTCTTTGAAACGGTCAGTTTGAGCGTCGCTCGT
>CAYXPG010000051.1:1413-4172 GCA_964467205.1 uncultured Pirellulales bacterium
GAAGCCGACTACGTCGGCAATTAGTTTGACTATCTTAAATTTTATTAGAAAGGTTTGGGCAATTATGAAAGCTGGGAAAATTGTATTTTTAATTTGTATTTTTGTGGCGTTCTTTTTGTCGGCGAATTCAGCAGCTTTGGCACAATGCACGTGTATTGCGGTGGGCAAAAAGGCATCAGCAGATGGTTCCTGTATGATAACCCACAATGACGATTCGGACACCGGCGATGTCCGCCTGTGGATTATTCCGGCAGCAGATTGGCCGAAGGGAGCCACAAAAGAAATTGTTATTGACAGCCACAGCTACGGCGATTTCGGCAAATACCCTCACGGCAACTTCCCATATAAAGAAGCTTACGGGCAGGGTTGGGTTGCCGGGCAAATGCCCCAGGCGCCGCATACTTATCGTCACTTTCATTGCCGCTATTCCTTTATGAACGAAAAGGGCCTGGCAATGGGTGAAACCACCTGCAAAATAGAAGGCACAAAACACGCCGAAGAAGTGAAAGAGGCAATGATGGAAGTCGAAGGGAGTATCGATATATGGTTCTGTATGGATATTGCTCTGAAGCGCTGCGCTAAGGCAAAAGAAGCGGTAAGGGTCATCGGCGAGCTCGTTGAAAAATACAAATGGTACGGCGGAACCGAGCCCGGCAACGGCGAATGTATTGTTATTACCGACGGCGATGAAGTCTGGATTATGGAGATATACGGGCGTGACCTATGGTGCGCCGTAAAACTGGCGGACGAGCACGTTTTTGTTTCAGCCAACCGCTTTAGAATCCGCAACGTAGATTTCAAAGACAAAGAAAACGTAATGCATTCGCCAAACCTTATATCCTATGCCGTTGAAAAAGACTGGTACGACCCTAAAGGTGAGGAGCCCTTCAGGCCGGCGGATATTTACGGCCCGAAACGCAGTGCTCTGAGCAGCAGCAGCCGCGAATGGAGGGCACTTGACCTGATATCGCCATCTCTTGAATTAAAATATGACGATTCCAATTCGCCGTATTCGCTTTATCCGTTCTCTGTCAAGCCGGACAAAAAGCTCACTGTCGATGACGTGTTTAAGATTACAGGCGACAACTACGAGGGGACAAGGTTTGACAGGACAAAAGGGCCTGGTTCAGGGGCATTTGGCAATCCGATTCCAAAACGTGTAAACGGCGCTTATGGCATAAACAGGAGGACAACTCTTTACGGCCAAATCAGCCAGGTAAAAGGCTGGCTGCCCGACCCGATAAAAGGGGTTGTCTGGTTCGGGTACGGCGCGCAGGACAGCACTTATCCGACTCCTCTGAACCCCAATATGAAGGAGCTGCCGAAATTTTATAGTACCGGCTCACGGTATAAAGATTTCGATATAAATTCCGGCTGGTGGGTCAATACCCGTGTAACACATTTGGCCGAGTATTGTTACAGCGAAGCTATTAAGGATATTGGCGCCTTTCGCGAGCCTAAGCTGGAAATGCTTTACCATACTGTTCCTAAGCTGCAGGCCCTTGCGGCAGAACTTTACAAAACAGACCCCAACGCAGCTATGAATATCCTGCATCACTTTTACTATAATAATGCAGCAGCGATGCACGAGGAGTGGAAGCGATTGGGCGATATGCTGCTGGCTAAATACAATGCCAATAATCCAAGAGATGCGGTTCCTGAATATCCCGACTGGTGGAAAAAGCTTATCAGCAGTGAACACGATTCGAATAAATAAATTGGTATTCGACGGCTATCAGGACATAAATACGGTCTGGGAGTTTAGTCATTTTTTATAAGTTTCTTTGGGGTCGTACACTTTTTCTGCGATAAACTCCAACTCTTTCCCTGCCTGCTTTGCCTCGGCCCTGCTCTGTGCAGTCTTTAATTTACGGTAAAAGCAGGACTGATAGCCGATGTGGCATTGGCCGGCGTCAACTTCTACTTTCAGAACAATGCAGTCCTGGTCACAATCAACGAGTATCTGCTCTACTTTTTGAAAATGACCGCTCTGCTCACCCTTTTTCCATATTTTTTGCCGCGACCTGCTAAAGTAAGTGGCATAGCCGGTTTGAATTGTCAAATCCAGCGCTTCACGATTCATATAGCCGACCATTAATATTTGGCCTGTCTTTGCATCCTGGGCGATAGCAGTAATTAAGCCGTTATCACCAAATCTCGGATTAAAGTCGGTACTTTCTTCGATAATCGCCTTAGCAGCCACTTGTAAATCTCCTAAAATGTCGTTGCCGGTAAGGTTCCGGGTTTACAATATTTTTGTAAAACGGGTTTCCAGCACCTTGTAAAAGTTTATTTTACCTGTTATCATTCGCAAGAACAAGTTTTTTTAAGGCAAATTACTTCAATAATGGCAGAGGCGAAAGTTAAGAGAAGTAAAAAGATATTTTTGTTTTTGCGTATCGCTGTGGTTGTTTGCGGCATCGCTTTGGGGGTGCATTGGGTTTCTCAGGGTCAAAGGTGGGCCAACTTAAAACAAATTTTCGCTGAGATGAATTTATGGCTTTTTGCAGGCGCCCTGGGAATTTTTGTTTTTTGCCAGATGCTAATAGGTCTGCGATGGTGGGTACTGCTAAAGACGCAGTCCATATTCATACCGCTTTTGGCAGCGGTGCGACTGCATTTTCTCGGCACTTTCTACAACAATTTTATGCCGGGCTCGGTCGGAGGTGATTTAGTTCGGGCCTGGTATGTTAAAAAGCACAGCGATAAATGGTTCCAGGCGGCTTTGAGTGTATTTGTCGACAGGGTAGTCGGGTTAG
>CAYXPG010000051.1:4272-11351 GCA_964467205.1 uncultured Pirellulales bacterium
GATTCGATAGTTCTTTACTACCGAAAACCGCTGTCAATCCTGACGGCGTTCTGCCTGACAGTTTTCCTGCAAATGGTAACGATTACAGGTTTCTGGTTTCTCGGAGTAAATCTTGGCGTCGATGTCAGTTTGAAGTATTACTATGTATTCTTCACTCTGACCTGGGTCATTGGGGCCGTCCCGGTAAGTATTGGGGGCGCTGTGGTGGTGGAATTCCTTCTTGCTTCACTGTTTATTAAGTTTGCCGGCGTCGGCGAGGAGGCGGCATTGGCCCTGGCGCTTTGCCAGCGGGCCATTTGGATGATTGCTTCACTGCCCGGGGCGGCGATACACCTGCTCGGAGCTCATCTGCCGGGGGAGACAAAACCTGACAAGATACAACTCGAAGAGGCAAAAGACTTTTTTGTTGACTATGACAAGTCCATAAATTAATATATGGTGCTCTGGTAAAAAAAACGTTTTTTAGCGTAATTTTCAAAGAAAGCCAGATAAACAGTAAAAAACAGCAGCAAAGGATTGTTGTCAAGGATATGCCAATGGCAGGACGTTTTAAGAGCTACTTTTTGCGTGGATTGGCTGTATTACTGCCGACGATAGTAACGATATGGATATTCGTATGGGGCTATAATTTCATCCAGGGAAATATCAGCATTCATATCAAGCGTGGTCTTGTCCGGTTGATAATATACGCCGGCGGCAGCACAATAGAGTTGAGCAAATTTTGGATAGACACAGCCTTATCTATCGCAGGTTTTCTTATAGCGTTATTTGCAGTATTTATAATCGGCGCGATATTAGCCAGTGTCGTTGGAAAAACCATCTGGCGAATGATTGAAAAGTTTATAATGAATACGCCTTTCCTGAGGCATGTTTACCCTTATGTAAAACAGATTACCGATTTTCTTTTCGCCCAGCAAAGGCAAAAAAAGATGTTCTCAAGAGTCGTTGCGGTTGAGTATCCCCGAAAGGGTATATGGTCGATGGGTATGGTTACGGGAAGCGGTCTTAAAAAAGTCGCTGACAACGTTGAAAAGGAATTTCTTACCATTCTTATTCCAACTTCTCCGACGCCATTTACCGGCTTTGTGATAATGGTACCGAAAGAACAGACGATAGACCTTGATATAACAATAGAAGAAGCATTGAGATTTACCGTCAGCGGGGGTGTTATAGCACCTGGTAACGAGCAGGCAGCTGCTTTGCCTAAAGCTGATTCGCAAAGCAAAGAAAAATAGAAACGGATTTTGTCGGAAAATAATTAAGGAGATTGGCTTTGCTTTTTACAATTAGCGGTAAACACATCGAGATAACGGAAGCTATCAGAAGACACGCAGAAGAAAAGACTTCAAAGTTTCCAAAGTATTATAACAGCATCAATCAGGTTGAGGTGATTATTGACAGCGACAAGAACGGTAATACAAGCGCCGAGATAATAGCAAGGGCCGAACACAACAAGATTTTCATCGCCACTGAAACCTCCGAAGATGCTTACAAATGCATTGATGTAGCTGTGCACAAACTTGAAAGGCAGCTCAGAAAAAGAAAGGAGAGAGAACGCGACAACAAACATACCGGCGGTGCATAGTTAAAACAACACGGGTTTTGTAATAATTTACTTTTGGCGTTTTTGATTCGGCCAAATAAACCGTAAAGAATTTCTTTAGGGTAATAAATGAAGTTTTCAGATTTTATTTGTTTTGAGGCCATAATACCTGAGCTGAAAGCAAAAGACCGAGACGGTGTAATAGAAGAGCTTGTTACAGCTCTCGATAAAGCCGGTCGACTCGGTAAAGGTAATCGAGAAAAGATTGTTGAAGCAGTCATAAAAAGAGAAAAGGAGGCAAGTACCGGAATAGGCAAGGGCATTGCCATACCTCACGTCAAATCAACAGTGGTTAAAGAGCCGGTTGCTACGGTCGGCAGAAGCAGCACAGGTATTGATTTTTCATCGCTTGATAAACAGCCCGTTTATTCGGTGATATTCCTGGTCAGCCCCTTAGGCAGCAACGATAAACACTTACAGATAATGGAGAGTATTTTCAGACATTTGCAAAAAGACAGATTTCGTAAGTTCCTTAGACAGTCACAGACTGCCGAGGCCATTGAAGAGCTGCTCAGAGAAGCAGACGACGATGCATATTTGTAATATATTGATGGACATATGATAAAAACCCGGTCCCAAAAGAATATAGGCAGGAGAAAATAGTTTGGACGAAACAGTTCACCAAATGCAGGTTGAGATAAAAAATACGGATGGACTGCATATGCGCCCTGCGATGCAGTTTGTTGATATTGCAAATCAGTTCGAGTGCGATATTACTGTCAGCAATGAGCAAGCGAGCGTGGACGGAAAGAGCATTATGCAGATTAGTATGCTCGCCGCAACTGTAGGCAGTAAACTAAATATTAAAGCTGAAGGACCGGACGCTCATGAGGCACTCAATGCCCTGAAGAAACTTGTGGAAGATAAAATGTTTGATGAGCCGCCGCCTGGAAATAAGAAAGAAAATCATAATCTGGTAGAACCGCACGATGGAAATTAAAAAAGGAATAGCTGTTTCACCGGGCATTTCGATTGCAAAATCGCTGATTATCGATTCCGAGGACTATCGAATTCCGAAGCGCTTGATAAAGCCCTCGCAACGAATGGCTGAAATCCAGCGTACAAGGAACGCTTTCAGAGCCGCCGCCGATGAATTGACCGGCCTGCAGGAAAAACATGACAAAATCGAACACAGCAAAATAAAAGACATCTTTGCAGTTCATCTGCGTTATCTCCATGATAGAAGTCTGCGAAAGAAAATTACGGATTTGGTTCTTTCGGAATCGGTTACGGCAGAGTATGCAGTCTCGACGGCGCTGAGAAAGATTGCATCACACTTTGCCAAGGAGCCTGATGCTTATATCAGCGAACGTGCGGCTGACATTTATGATATTGAAAGACGTTTACTTAGACAACTGCTCGGCAGCAAACGTGAGGATGTTGAGCACCTCACAGAAGAGGTTGTTATTATCGCAAGGGAACTGAGTCCCACGCAAACCGCCGGCTTTAATAAAAAATATGTCAAGGGCCTTGCCACCGATGCAGGCGGACGCACAAGTCATACGGCCATTGTCGCACGCTCGTTGGGTATACCGGCAGTCGTGGCCCTCGAAGACCTCACTGAAATTACCAGCGGAGCAGACGTCGTTATTATCGATGGAAATCGCGGTATTGTCATTGTTAATCCCGATGACGAGACAATTCGACAATATCAAAAGTATTCGCTCGAATTTGAAGAGTTCGAGCACAAACTTGATGCTATAAAAGAAAAACCCGCTGTTACACGAGACGATGTAAAGATAACTCTGCTGGGCAATATCGAGTTTCCGGACGAAGCAGAGCTGGTCCTTCAAAAAGGCGGGGATGGAATCGGGTTGTACCGTACTGAGTTTCTGTATCTTAACAATCCGAGTGAGCCTACCGAGCAGGACCATTACAATGCTTATGCCGAAACCCTCAGAGTCTTCAAACACCGCCCCGTAATAATTAGAACTATGGACCTCGGTGCAGACAAGTACACTCAAAGCAAGCGATTCGCACCTGAGCCGAATCCGTTTTTAGGACTGAGGTCAATAAGGTTCTGCCTGAGAAATCTTGTGATGTTTAAAACACAATTGCGGGCGATTCTGCGGGCCTCGGTGCTCGGCGACGTGAAAGTAATGTTTCCGTTAATATCAAACTTACATGAGAGCAGACAAGCCAAAATGATTCTCCACGATGTTATGGAAGACCTGGCCGAAGAATCCATAAAGTACAACAAAAACACTCAGATAGGAATTATGATTGAGACGCCTTCCGCTGCCCTGACGGCTGCCAGCCTTTCAAGAGACGTCGATTTCTTCAGCATCGGCACAAATGACCTTATACAATATACTCTGGCTGTTGACAGAGGAAATGAGCTGGTCTCCACACTCTACACCTCCGGAGACCCCGCAGTCCTGCGGCTTATCAGAATGGTCATTCAGGACGCATACAAGGCTCAAATAGACCTCAGCGTATGTGGTGAAATGGCTTCCGAACCCGAGTATATTATGCTCCTGCTGGGGATGGGCGTACGGACTCTTTCGCTGACACCACCTATGATACCGGAGATAAAGCAGGTTATTCGCTCGGTTACCATCGAAGATTGTAACAATATAGCAAGGAAAGTGCTTGGAATGAATTCTGAAAGGCAGATTTCAGGGTATCTGCGAAACGTTGCAAGTAAAACCCTGCCTGAAGCTTTTTGACAAATTTATTAAGAGTTCCCAGCCAAAACTCCTGTCCACTAAAGAAACAAACCCATTTTTCAGCCCCATCACTCTTACATCAGCAAAACTGATTTTTCTGCAATGCTTTACAGCCCACAACTCGACACTGCAGGAAAATCAGGTAAAAGGGATCTGTAGTTTTTTTTCATTGACATAAGCGCAGCTTTAAAGTAAACAATGCTTCTTTTATATGTATCTTGCGGGTGTAGAGTTTTCGGCGATAATAAAGAATGGGTATTTTTTTTAGAAAAAAGGCGGTTCTGTTAAGTTTTGTGCTGGTTGTGGCAGCAACAAAGGTCTGTTTAGCAAAGGATATCAATGATTTGGCCGGGGAAAATGCCCGGTTGAAGCAGAGAGTCGAAAGACTGGAAAAGCAGTTGGAAGAACTCAGGAAAATTGTTATGCAGCAGGCAAAAACGCCCGAAGCTGAGCCAAGACCCGCACCTGTACCAAAACTGCGAGATTCCGACCTCCAGAAAATCGCAGCGATGGTCCCCAAAAGCACGACAGAAAAAAAACCGGTATGGTCAAATTTGGACATTGAACTCTATGGTTACATCAAGCTCGATGCTTCTTATGACACCTCGCGCACTAATCCCGGAAATTATGTCGTTTGGGTCGATTCAGAAGAAACAAACAGGGACGACGACGAATTTAATATAACAGCCAATCAAACCAGATTAGGATTAAAGATTACCGGCCCGGACGACGGCGAGATGAAAACGAGCGGGCTTTTAGAGTTTGATTTTTTCGGTGATTATGCCGCTGAAAACAAGGCAAAAATACAGATGCGCCATGGTTATCTGAAAATCGACTGGCCGCAGGATAATTTTAGCATTCTGGCAGGCCAAACCTCGGATGTTATATCGCCGTTATGCCCTTCAACGCTCAATTATACGGTCTTGTGGGATGCGGGTAATATCGGCTACAGACGACCACAGGTCCGTCTGACAAAAGGTTTTGAGTTGGACAGCGATACTGAGTTTGAGCTGCAGGGCGCCTTGGCAAGGACTATCGGCGACGATGAGCTAAGCGCCACACCCGGCGCAAAATCAGGCGAAGATTCCGGTTTTCCATCTCTCCAGGGCCGAGCAGGATTAACATTTCCCTGGTTCGGCTCAAGGCCAACCTCAATTGGCGTCTCAGGACACTGGGCAGAGGAAGAATACAACTCCAAAGATGTTGATAGCTGGTCGGTCAACCTTGATTTAGCTCAGCCGATTAACAAATGGCTTACCGTCAAAGGTGAGTTCTTTACCGGTGAAAATCTCGACAGCTATTTCGGCGGTATCGGCCAAGGGGTTAACACGACTAAAAACTATAAAGAGATCGGCAGCACAGGCGGCTGGATTGCTGCAAGTCTTGGCCCCTGCGGCAAATGGAGTTTCAATCTGGGCGTTGGTATGGACGATGTCGATGCAGACGATGTCAATGCTGATGAACGAACGTTAAACCGCTCAATATTTGGTAATGTGATTTATTCCCTTAACAAAAACACCAAAATTGGCTTTGAACTCTCACAATGGCACACAGAGCGCAAAGACCAAGGCAACGCAGACAGTTTGCGTGCTCAAACTTCGTTCATATACAGCTTCTAATCTGAAATTTTTTGGATTTAAGTGGGTTTTGCTTGATAATCTCAAAAAAGTTAAGTATAATGGTCTTTTTTAAATTTCTAAAATAAAAGCTGTTAAGGTAAAATGGGAATATAATTGACAAAAATTCAATTACGTACAAAGGAGAACAATGAAAATGGCAAATGAACCAAAGGGTATGGAATCTCTTATGGCGGAGAGTCGCACATTTGAGCCGCCTGAGTCAATCAAGGCCAACGCTTATATCTCCAGCGACGAGCAATACAAGCAAATGTGGGAAAAGTCGATTAATGACCCTGACGCCTTTTGGCTGGAACAGGCAAAGAGTTTGGCCTGGTTCAAAGAACCAACAAAGAGTCTTGAATATACCTGGGATACAAAAAACCGCAAAATCGAACACACCTGGTTTGCCGATGGCCAACTAAACGTTTCCTATAATTGCCTCGACCGCCATCTTGGAACACCAACCGCAAAGAAAACCGCACTAATCTGGCAGGGCGAAGCCGAAGATGCTGTCAGAAAATTCACCTACGAAGAACTGCACAGGCAGGTTTGTAAGTTTGCCAATGTCTTAAAATCAAAAGGCATACAAAAAGGCGACCGTGTCGCAATCTATCTGCCGATGGTGCCGGAACTGCCAATAGTAATGCTTGCCTGCGCCCGTATAGGTGCAATTCATTCGGTTATCTTCGGCGGCTTCAGCTCCGATGCCATCGAGGGTCGAATTAATGACTCCGACTGCAAAATGCTTATCACCGCCAATATTTCTCTACGCGCCGGAAAACATATCAAGCTCAAGGATATTGCTGATGCTGCATTGAAAAACACACCTACGATTGAAAATGTCATAGTCGTTAAGGTCAACGATGACCCCTGTGATATGCAAAGCGGCAGGGACGTATGGTTTCACGATGTAATGGCCGATGCAGATGAGCAGTGCGAAGCCGAACCTATGAATTCCGAAGACCCGCTCTTCATTCTTTACACATCCGGCTCGACCGGCAAACCTAAAGGTGTTGTACACATTACCGCCGGATACCTCCTGAATGTTGCTCTTACCCATAAAATCATTTTCAATATTCACGACGACGACATTTACTGGTGCACGGCCGATATCGGCTGGGTAACGGGACACAGCTATATTGTCTATGGTCCGCTTGCAAACGGCGCAACATCGCTGATGTTCGAAGG
>CAYXPG010000052.1:0-771 GCA_964467205.1 uncultured Pirellulales bacterium
AGTATGCGAGGTATATTTCCCACTAATCCTCCGCCGGTAATATGTGCCATCCCGTGGACGATACGTTTGACCTTGTATTGTGATAAGAGTTTAACTATCGGCCGGGCGTAAATTCGTGTCGGCTCTAACAACGCATTACCCAGCACAGCGCCGTCGAGCCCGTCGGGAGTATCGGTCATCTTCATTCCATACTTCTTAAAACAGATATTGCGCACGAGCGTATAGCCGTTGCTGTGCAGCCCGTTTGAAGCCAGTCCTAAAACCACATCGCCTTTTCTGATTGTTTTTCCGGTGACGATTTTTTTCTGTTCTACTATCCCGACGGCAAACCCGGCCATATCGAAATCGCCTCTGCGGTAGGTGTCGGGCATTTCAGCGGTTTCCCCGCCGATGAGTGCACAGTCGGCCAATCGGCACCCCGCCGCAACGCCTTTTACCATCTCTGTTATTATTTTTGGCTCTAATTTGTGGACGGCTAAATAATCGAGAAAAAACAGCGGCTCAGCACCGTGGGCGAGCATATCGTTGACATTCATCGCAACAAGGTCGATTCCAACGGTGTCATACTTTTTTATTCGGGCGGCGAGTTGCACCTTGCTGCCCACACCGTCGGTGCACGCTACAAGTACAGGATTCCTGTATTTTTTTTTGAACAGTTTCTCATCGTAGTCCAGCCGAAACATCCCCGCAAAGCCGCCTTCTGAAGCCATAACTCTCGGCCCGAACGTGCTCGCAACAAAACCGGCGATTCGCTCAACCATCTCATCGTTG
>CAYXPG010000052.1:781-3682 GCA_964467205.1 uncultured Pirellulales bacterium
CACGCCGGACTGTTCGTAGCTGATATATTTACTCATCTTTTATCACCGCCAGGAGTCGGGCCTTTCAATTGTCATATTGCCTAATCTAATTTTATCAGGGAATTGGCAACAACTCAACATCTTCTCCCGCATAGTTATAGCAAAATCTGCAGCCTTTTCCAGGGAGTTATTGTAACGACGTAGTGGAAACATAACCCCTACTTCTTTATCTGGTGAAATTCTGTGTACAGCCTCAATAATGGGGACAAGATCCGTATCACCAGAAACAATCACTGCGCGGTCATAGGTGTCGTTTATTGCGTCGCATAACAGATGTAGGGCAATGTTGACATCTGTTTGTTTTTCTTCCCGCGTCTTGTAATGTTTGCCGCATATATGACATCTAACCTTCTTTTGCATAAAACGACCAAATACAGTATCAACGCCTACGGAGCGAAGAGCTTTGATGTATTGCTTGTGGCGGGCCACAGATGCTGGTTTCCATTTTACATAGGTAGTAAAATAGAAAATCCTGTTAATGTTGTCTTCTGTTTTCACAATACTTTCTGCGACTTTCCGGTAGTTAAGCCACTTATATTTGTGGAATCGCCTTGTATTAAGCGAGTAATATACGTTGAATCCATCTATGTAAAAGCAGTATCGACTCATTTGGATTATTTGGGCGTGCGCAAAAGAAAAGCCCGGACATGTTTCCGTGTCCGGGGGCCTGATGGTTTTACCACCAGGGATGTACTTATATTATCGCCTATAATATTCATTCTGTCAAGCTTAATTTTCATAAAATTAAAAAAATATCACAAATTCTCTTTCCTGACCCGCTTGTTGGTGTTATTGATACTCACGCCGGATTGTTCATAGCTGATGAATTTACTCATTTGTTTCGGGCCAATCTTCAAACATCTGCAGTTGATAGCGCTCCATTGCAAATTTATTAAGGGCTATATCTACCGGTATTCTGTATTTGCCGGTCCAGCAGGCGGTGCAATAATGCTCTGCAGGCTGTGACGCACAGGACAGCAGTCCCTCCAGCGAAGTATAGCCGATACTGTCGGCTTCAAGAAATTCTTTGATTTGTTCAAGGTTGCGGTTATTGGCCAGCAGCTCTTCTTTAGTCGGAAAATCCACACCATAAAAACATGGATGCCTCAATGGCGGACAGCTCACACGCATATGGATTTCTTTTGCACCTGCCTGGCGCAGCGCCCTTATCTTGCCTTTTGTGGTTGTGCCGCGAACGATTGAATCATCCACCACTACAACGCGTTTTCCTTTGACGGCTTCTTTTACAACCGCCAGTTTAAGTTTGACCTCGAACTGTCTTAAATCCTGGCCTGGCGAGATAAACGTCCTGCCCACATAATGGCTTCGTATCAATCCCATATCGAAAGGCAGTTTGCTTTGTTCAGAAAATCCTATTGCTGCCGACGTCCCTGAGTCCGGCACAGGTATTACAAGGTCAGCTTCGGCCGGATGCTCTTTTGCCAGTTGTCTGCCGAGCTTTTTTCTGAACTCGTGTACGTTTTCGCCGAAAATGGTGCTGCTCTGTTTGGCGAAATAAATATGCTCGAATGTGCAGTGTGAAGGTGTTACCGTGCCGCCTTTAACGAAGAATCTACTGCTCAGACCGTTTTTATCGAGGGTAACGATTTCACCGGGTTCTACTTCACGAACAAACTCTGCTTTTATCGCATCAAAAGCGCACGTTTCACTGGCGACGACGTAACTGCCATTTTGGGTTCGGCCTATACATAGAGGCCGAACGCCGTAAGGGTCGCGGGCTGCCTCAATTCGGTCGGCAAATAAAAACAGCAGACAATACGCCCCCTGCAGATGGTTAAGTACATGCCCCAGCGGGTCCGGTTTGCTGATATGTGTCGGCTTGGCAATCAGATGAGTAATTATTTCCGTATCGGAAGTGGATTTGAAGATACTGCCGTACGCCTCGTATTCATCCCGCAGAAGGGATGCGTTTATAAGATTGCCGTTATGTGCCACCGCCACCTGTCCGCGGGAGTACTCGGTCAGAAACGGCTGACTGTTGCAGGTCTTGGATGCACCTGCAGTCGAATACCGCACGTGCCCGATTGCAATCGGGTTGGCTAATTTGCTTAAAAGGCCCGAACCTCTGCGAAAAACCCTCCTTACTACACCCATACTGGTGTAACACTGGATTACCTCCCCGTTACTCGAGGCGATTCCTGCCGATTCCTGGCCGCGGTGTTGAAGACTGTGCAGTCCAAAACAGGTCTTTTGAACGGCTTCATCGTCCCCGAAAATGCCGAAAAGACCACATTCTTCTTTTTTGTCAAAAGACATTAAATCCTCGTATTTAATAAGGGTTCCCATTTTGCTAAAGATGGCAAAATGGGGCCCAGGTTGATGCAGAAGACTACCGAACCCGTCAAGGCAATAGTGTAGTAAATCAGCCGCAGCAAGTCAAAACAATCTTGTCTTTTATTACGCTGGATACATAAAATCGGGTTTTACAGGATTTTGCCCTCGAAAACCCAAATCCCCGAACTTCTGTTTTGTTAAACGTCTTTTTACGCCCGGTTTTCGCAACCCTGTGCCGTACGAACCCCCCGGTTTTGAAAGCCGAAAAGGTAAAATAAAGTAAAATAAAATGTTGACTTCTCTGTTTTTGGGTGGAATAATTGTCTTTTTGCATTTGGCTAAGAAATATTTTTATTGTTCTGAACGATGAAAGGACACAATTATGAAAGTTTATTCTTTCAGCTTGGGATTTTTAGCTTGTTTTATAATGGTAGCTTCCTTGTTTTTCGCCGGTTGCGAATCACAGCCCCCCCCTGTTGAAGCAAAAACCGCTATTGCTGAGCCCGGTCCCGCTATTGCCGAGAAACCTGCTGAGCCGGAACCTGCTGTTGCAGAAACTCCCGCTGA
>CAYXPG010000052.1:3782-8818 GCA_964467205.1 uncultured Pirellulales bacterium
GCCCCCTGTCGTAGAGAAACCTGTTGAGCCGGTTGATACCGGCATCGCAGTTACCGTTAACGGGGTTGATATTACCGAAAAACAGATAGATGACTTGATAGCACCGAGGATTGAACAGATGTCAAAAAATAGAAACTGGCCCCCTCATATTATCAAAAGCTACAAAGAACGAATGAGAAAAGACGCCCTGAATGAGTTGATTGAAACGCAATTGGTGGGTGCCAAAATTAAAGAGTCTAATATAGTCGTTACTGAAGATGAAATAGAGGCCCACATCAGGGAAATCATTGTCAGCGAGGGCCTGACGCTCGAGGAGCTCAAGATATTGATAGAATCTCACGGAAGCACCTTCGAAAAATGGAAAGAGATGATGCAGTTCCCGAAAAGACTGGCTTTTACGAAACTTGTCGAACCCAAAATAGCCGGCAAGGTCAACATAACCGAGGAAGATGCAAGGGAATTTTATAATAAAAATGAAAGCCAATACAAAACACCCGAACAGGTCAAAGCAAGTCATATCCTCATAAGACCTGATGAAACCGACCCCAACGCAGACCCGAATGAGGCCGAGGCCGCAGCGAAAGCAAAAGCAGAGCAATTGCTCGAGAAGATTAAGGCCGGTGCCGATTTCGCAGAGCTGGCCAGGGCAAATTCCGCCTGTTCATCAGCGGCCAAAGGCGGCGATTTGGGACTTTTTGCAAAAGGACGAATGGTCCCGCCGTTTGAGAAAGCGGCCTTCGAACTGGAAGTCGGGCAGGTCAGCAATGTTGTCAAAACCAGATTCGGCTATCACATAATAAAAGTTACAGACCACAAAGAAGGCACTGTTACGACCTTTGAGCAGGCAAAGGATGAAATAATAAATAGGCTGACAGGAGAGAAGCAGGATGAGATTGCTATTAGCTATGTCAAATCACTTGTTGAAGAGGCAAACATTGTTTATCCCCCCGGTAAAGAGCCGAAACCCGAAGCTGCCCCGCCAGGACGACCACCCGGCCGACGGCAGCGTCCTTAAGTAAAAACAGAATTTGAAGCGATTAGGTTAAGCGGTTTATTTTAACAGCGTTGCCGGGTCAAGATTAGCTGATTCTATGTCTTTGAAATAGTTTGCCGTGCCGACCTTCAGTTCAGCCGTAGCTTCTTCATCGCAGACGATAATACCTTGCGGGTGCATTTGCAGAGTGCTGATTGTCCACAGATGATTTATACCTCCTTCAATGGCCTGATGCAGTGCCCGGGCCTTATTATGCCCGTTGACAATAATCACAACTTCCTCAGCGTCCATAACTGTTCCCACGCCGACCGTCAAAGCGGTTTTAGGAACTTTATTAACATCACCGTCGAAGAACCGTGAATTGGCAAGGACCGTGTCATAGGTCAGGGTCTTGATGCGCGTTCTTGATGACAATGACGAGCCCGGCTCATTAAACGCAATATGCCCGTCAGGCCCTATACCGCCCAGAAAAAGCTTAACGCCCCCTAATGACTTCATCTTCTCTTCGTAACGGGCGCATTCGGCTTCGAGGTCGCCGGCATTGCCGTTAAGAAGGTTGATGTTTTCTTTTTGAATGTCTATGTGGCTGAATAGATATGTATTCATAAAGGAGTGGTAGCTTTCCGGGTGCTCTTCCGGCAGGTTCACATATTCATCCATATTGAAGGTAACAACATTTTTAAATGAAACCGTCCCTGCTTTGTATAGCTCTACCAGCCCGTTGTACACCCCTATCGGTGATGAGCCCGTAGGCAAACCAAGGACAAAAGGCCTGGAATCATCCGGGCCGAATTCATTTATCTTTTTGACAATATAGTTGGCGGTCCACTTAGCGGCTAATTCATAATTTGGTTCAATTATTACCCTCATAAATTCCTTACCTTAAATAAAATTGATACTAACGCAGTTTCTCTATTCGACTGACAAGCTCATCTGCGAGCTTGGTTTTTGCGGTTATATGTTCCTGGATTTCTGCGACAAAGCTGTTTTGTTCGAATGTTCCTCTGACCTGTTCGAAGTCGCTGTGTTCGGTATCTTTACCACCGTCAATGCCGTAGCCAATCTGGGCGATAGCGGTAAATTCCTTTTTAGCATCGGCATAAAGCAGATGGTCGAGTTTCACAACAGCACTTTTCCATTGCCCTGTCAGTTCAATTATGTCCTCTGCTGTTATTTTATCGACTGTTTTGCCTAATTTTTGCTGCAGAGTGTTAGCCGCCCATGCCCATTCACAGGCCTCGTAATTGTTGTGCATTGACTCAAAGGCATCTTTTACCTGCTCCAAAGTGCCGATAGTGCCGTTTTCAATCTCGTCGAGCATTTTTTGTACCACTTTTTCAGGGGCGAACAGGCCGGCCAAATCCACCCATTTGCCTGCTCCTGTCTCAGTCTCCGCAGACAACGCCGTGCGAAGTTCGTCAACGTTTTTGAACTGCTTATTTTCTAATCGATTAATCAGACAATTACCCAGGAATTTATCAATACCCATTTGGTATAAGTCTATACCGTGGTCTAATGATGAGTTCTTAATTTTTACGCTGTGGTAGGTAAAGTAATCCGATGTTTCGCCGGAGGTCGTCTTAAGCCTCTCAAGCAGTTCGCAGCCGTTGAGCATCTTTTGAACGGTATAGGGACTCAAAAGTTTGAAGTTTACATAGTCCAGTTTCACCGGGCCTTTGCGTCGGTCACGCTTCGGCCATTTTCTGGTGTCTCGAACGGTTCCTACGCTGCGCAAATTAACGCCGGGGACAAGAACGCTCTCATCTTCGTGCTCAACCAGGTATGAAAAGGGCAAGTCCGAAGTATCCGAGTTTCTGTAGTGTCTGCCCATCACCACGGTAAACGCCCCGACCTTCACCGGCCAGAGCATATATGAGTCACTGGCCGTCTTGGAGCCGCGCTCGACTATTCCTTGATGCACAGGGCCAAGCTTGTACATATGGTTACTCTGGTTCGTTCCGCTGCCGGCGTTGATAAAGGAAAACAAACCGGCAATCAGCAATGTGGATTTATGATGGGTCACCGTGTAAGGGCCGGCGAATATCGAGCAGGCCTCACCGTGAAAACCGCCGCAGTTGGCAAAAAACACCGAGTTCTCCGCAGAATAATGCTTTGCTAACACCGTCCCCTGGCCGACGAAACATCTGGATATTATGGTACCGTCCGTAATCTTCGAGCCGCTGCAGCAGATAAAGTCTGTTGCAATAACACTTGCGCCAATATAAACCGTATCTTGCGGACAACTGTTGACCGAGCCGTTTTCAAGTCTGTCAACTCCCTCGATGATGCCGCATTGGCCGACCTTGACGTTTTTGACGGTTCTGCAGTTGATAAGTCTGCAGCCGCTGCCCAGCAGTCCCATCGACGAGGTAACAGAGGCGGTGTAGTCGGCTATCATCTTCTGCAGGTTTGCAATTACTTCCGGCCTGTGGCGATAAAAAGCTATTATGTAAGCGGTATGGGCCGACAAATGGTCGTATATCGGTATTTCTCGTCCGCCGCCCTCGTTAACAACAGCAACTTCGGTACCGTTACCGAACGAACTTTCTCCGTCAACGGCAAGCAAATCGACATTTTCAATAACAACATCGTCTTCTATTACATAGTTAGCGATATAGTTTCTGATTCGGTCGATATATACATTGTCGCCTATCTCGCAGTTGTGAATTGTTGCATTGCTGATACCTGCCGGCTTGACAACCCCGCTCGCGAATGATACCTGCTTTTCAAGGACGCCTAATTTTATCTGACCGCTGAATTGTGTTGATTTTATTCGCGCTGCCTCGAACCCTTCGGCTACCTGGACATTTACCCAATCGTCGCAGCTGCAACTCTGGCTTCTCAACTGCTCAATCTCTTTCGTAGATAATTGTCGAAATTTTGATGACATCTCTTTTTCCCTGTTAATTTTGGCCTTTTTTGTTAATCAGAGCCGCTAACATAGTAGCTTCTGTTTCTGTCTCGTCAAAGAATTTCTGAGTACCCGACGCCTAATCAGGATGAGAAAGTATACAGGGCACCGTCCTATAAATCAAGTTCTTTGTGCCCTCTTTGCGGCAGCTCGGCTCAGCAGGTTTTTAGCCGGCGCAGAATAATTCACAGGATTAATGTTATTTTTGTATCTGTCTTTTTAACTTTAAGTTCATCTGAGCAAAAAATGATAGGTATGAACCCCCCAAACAAATGCGCAATAATCACATTTGCGCTCAGTGGCGAAAAAAGAAATTGAAAGCAAAGATAAATTACAAAATTTTTGGCAAAATTTGGAGTAATTTATTGGCAAACGCCGATGTGCTCTATATATATGAACCATATCTGCTTTGCGTAATCTTCTTTGGGTCGTTTGAGCTGTTTTCAAGGATGAAACTATGTCAAATCAGCCACGGGTGGCAAAGGTTTTAGCAGTCCTGCTGGTTTCAATGACGGTCGGCGCGATAGTCTTAATGACATTGAATAATAATCCTCCGTCTGCCGGCCCTTTTAGTCTCGCAAGTTATTACCGGCTTGACCCTGTCGAAAAAGCAATCTCCTCCCGTGCCGCTCAATATCCACACCGTTGGAATTGTATCGAAATTTACTATAGCCGCACCATGGCCGGTAACATCGAACAGCTGGCCTCGCTGCGGGGATTGACCTCGCCCGAAGATATTAACTGCCACTTCTGTCTGTGCAATGGACTCGGTGGCGATGACGGACAAATACAGTCAGCTGAAAAATGGCAGAGACAATGGTCGGCAATACCCGACAGAACCTGGTATGGTACCAGACAGACCATTCGTATTTGCATCATTGCCGATGGCAAAACCGCCCGACCGACTGACTTACAGTTCAAAAGGACACAGGCACTCATTGAAGCACTCTGCAGAAAGTTTAACATTCATTCCGAATCCATCTATTATCCCGCTGATTGGCGATAGCGACAAAGCCCTGTAAAAAACCTTTACATCAGTGGGAAAAACCAAAAATTGCGCATCTGAATCTATTACCTCTGCGTTTGGAGAGAAAGGGCAGAGCTGTGTAAAAAAATTGGCTGTGCCCGTAA
>CAYXPG010000052.1:8918-11151 GCA_964467205.1 uncultured Pirellulales bacterium
CATCGACCCATACATCGGTGTAGCATATCTCTGCCCATCTCTCGGCGTTCCATACGTTGACCCATTCGCCTCATACCTCGGCCTTTTCTGCCCATACCTCGACCCATTCGCCTTATGCCTCTGCCCATTCGACCCATATCTCTATGGAACCGGCACGGATATTCTTCTGCTCCGGCCCGCATACGTGGTGCTTCCGGGCGCCTCGCCTTAAAGCGCCTCTCGATTTCTACCTCTCTGTCTCTACCGCGGCCTCTTTTTTCAACGCGAATCTCCAATTCTTTCCCAGGACCTCTGCCGCCTCTTCTTGGGGCTCGCCTCTCGATGTCCCTTTCAATACGCGGAGGCCTGCCTCTTACTTCAGCACGTCCAGCAGCCTCTCTTTTGGCATGCTCAATGATTTCTTCAGCTTTTCTTTCGGCACGTTCAATAATCTCTACCGCTTTTTGTTCGGCCCGTTCGAGCCGCCGCTCGATTTCTTTTGCAACTCGTTGCCGGCGCTGTTGCATCTGTTTTTGTTGCTGTGTGGCTTTTGCTTCAGGCTTGGCTTTTTTCTCCTCAGCAGCAAAGCTTTCAGCCCCTATTAGAAAAATCACCGCCAAAATGACCGGAATAACTTTTTTCAACATTTCCTGCTCCTTTCTGATTTGAACTTGTTTTTCTGTTGTGCATTTCACACTTACAGACGGATTCGCCGTCCGATTTTATTGCGGTTTTTGGCCAAAATTTGCAAAAAACACTGAAAAACACTCAAATTTCGTGCTCTTTCCGAGCACTTACGGGCACTTAGGGCTCAAAAGGTCGAAATTTTGCTGCTCTGTCAAAACGACCCAGGCCCTCCAGTCTTTTTTATTGATTCGCACCGGCCCGATGCTTTTGACATCCTCCAGCCACACTAAAAAGGCGAATTTACACCCCATTTTGCTCTGCCAGTATTCATCGCTGCCTTTGATTTGGTCGTTGTATCGCTCTTTTAGCCCGATTATTTGTTCCGGCGTCAGGTTCTCGAAGCTTTTGACCGCCGCCGCCCTTGCCGTAGCGCAGACCGGCCCGCTGCTTTCTTTGAGAAATAGTATATCGCCGGCCCGGACCTGGCCGAAAGGGCTGTGTCTTGTTTTGCTCAAACGAGATTCAATCGTCTTGCGACCGCCTAAAATCGCCTCTAAATAGGGCTTCTTTAAGATTACCAGATGATAATTTGCCATAGTTTTTTGGCTCATCATAAAAACCTCAACAATAAATAGCAACTGCTTTGACGATTGCCCCCGGAGAATCTATAATCAGAACGTTTTGTAAGGGCAAAAATATGCAGTGGGCAATAATTGCGATACTTGGTGTTTTGATTTTATTAGTTGTTGTTGGGTTGTTAATCTGGCTCATCATCACAATATCTGCCGGCAGGCGCGAAGCTGCCGGCCAGGCCGCCGGCATCGGACTGCTCCAGCAGCAGCTCGAGGCACTAAAGGTTGCCCAGGACAACGCCCGCAGCACCCTGGAAAAATCGCTTCAGACCGGCCAGCAGACCATAAACCAGAGTATGCAGTCCAGCCAGCAGGTGCTCGGCCGACTAAACACTCAAATCGGCGAACTACAGGGCACCAGCAAACAAATGCTCCTTCTCGGAACGGAGGTCAAGAGACTGCAGGATATTTTATCCGGCCCGAAACTGCGCGGGCAGATGGGAGAATGGTCGCTGGAAAACTTACTCGGCCAGGTCCTGCCCAAAGACAGCTACGAGCTGCAATATACTTTCAGGGACGGCCAGAAGGTCGATGCGCTCGTAAAAATGGCCGACTACTCTGTCGGCGTCGATGCCAAGTTCCCGCTGCCGAGTTTCGAAAGATTGCTCAAAGCCGAAAGTGATGATGAAAAAGCAAAACAGCGCAAACAGTTCCAGAGGGACATAATCATCCATATCGACAAAATCGCATCCGATTACATTCGGCCCGGCGAGGGCACTCTCGATTTTGCGATTATGTACATACCCGCTGAGAACGTTTATTACGAAACGATTGTAAAATACGCCGATGATACAAAGGACATTGTGCAGTATGCTCTCGGGAAAAAGGTCATACCGGTATCGCCTAATTTGTTATATGCCTATTTGATGACGGTGGTGATGGGCCTGCACGGCCTGCAGATAGAAAAGCAGGCCGCCCAAATCCGGCAGAATTTGAAAAAACTCAATTCCTCTTTCGCCGCTTTCGGCGGCACCTGGGATGTCCTCGGCAAGCAC
>CAYXPG010000053.1:0-11049 GCA_964467205.1 uncultured Pirellulales bacterium
GAATCGACGATCTCCCTTCGACCGGTATAAAACACTGCCCATCATAAGATCGGGCCTTTAATTTCCTGAAAACCACTTTTATGCAGTTTTTATTAATGCTTTGATTGCTGCTTTGATAACCGGCTTCAAGTATTCGTATCAAATTCAAAATTGGATCAACCCAAACCATGGGGCGCGCAACAAAGTGCGCAACAATGTGATACCTTTACGCTACTATGCCGCTACTACGCCGCTTCGTCTTGCGTCATAAGTCTTTTTGTTAACGACGGTTAGTTCTTTATCCATAAGTACTTACAAAACCTTGATTACGGACTGAAAATCCGTGTGTCGGCGGTTCAAATCCGCCCCTGCCCATTTGTTTTTCCCCATTCCAACCGTTACAAGACGGTTATTTTCTTTGTCTAACTCTCCGCTTTCTAAGCAATTATCATTGTTGTCATTTTCCTGGAAATTGTTCGACTCGCTGCCAATCGTTGCCGACCGTTATATTCAGAGAAAGCGGCAGGTGTCCAACGTGCAGAGCGTAAATAAGAAAACCTATGATTGACAGTAGTTTCCCGGTGAGGGGGAACGGTGGGAGATTGGAGATATCAAGAGGCCTGCAGCGGCGAATTTGCGGAGACTTACTCACGCCACCGTTTTACGGTGAAGCGTACACACGGGTCAGTTGGATTTACGATTTTCAGTGCCGCATCATAGTGCAAGTTGGCGGCCGAACCCTGCATAAAATCATAAACTGACACAGCCCCATATATTTCCACAGCATTTTTCAAATTCACCCTTGCATTGCGGGCACAAATTCCTCCATAAAAGGTGCTTGTTGACGCAAGACTGATATTAGTACAACTATCAAGGCCAAATATTTTGAGTTTTGTCGGGTCTCCCGTGAGGTTGTTAATAAGACCGCCATTTTTGCAATACAAATCTCCTCCCAAAAAGAGAGTTAGCGATGCGTCAGGATTAGCATTATTTATCTGTATCTCGGCGGAATTACTCAAACTTATGTTACCAGTGACGTAGAGTGTAACCGGCCCGTCGATTGTAATTATTTCTCCAGTTCCAGGGTTAATGCCGTCATATTTTGCTGAAGTTGTTATTGTTGCCGGGGCACTTATAGTACCCTGCGAAGGTAAGTCCAGCAGCCACTGAGGCACTGTTACCTGGGGCTGCCAAAATTCTTCGGTCAGGGCATACGTCCGGCCTGTAATGGTCGCTTCTGGGGCGGAGATAACAGAGTCCGGGTCTGTACCGACGCCTACAAACACGTCGCCATCTACGAGCGCCCCCATCCCAAGTACTACACTCGCAGGCAGGGCGTTAAGAGTACCAAGTTGCAATTTTTCTCCTACTTCGGTGAAATTATAACCGTCCACCACGGCCCCGGGCTTTAACACCAGCTGACCCTGCACAACAAGGGCAGCTTCAAATGGTCCCTGCAGTCTTAAAACGGCATAGACTCTTTTTTGGGTCACTCTGGAACTTCCGATAGATTCGATGTTGCAATTGGTACCTTCAGATGGTGAAACTTTATAGCTAAAAGTATCCTCGCAATTCGGCAGCTTCTGGTCTGTCTCCTGCGGCAGCGAGCTATCGGACCAGGATTTAACTTTGAGCTTCTCGCCCATTTCGAAGATGGCCTTTGTCAGCCCTGCGTCAGCAGCACAGCATGCTTTAATCTTTTGGGCATTTCGGATTGCAAAAATGCGACCGTTCAGTCCTGCCTGCAACAATCCCATGCCTATTAAAGACAAGATAAGGGTAGCAAACAGCACAAGGACTATCGCCGAGCCGTGTTCTTTTGTTGAGAGCACCTTATTATCCATCTACAGCACACCTTTATGAAAAGTATAGTTATTGATTATGCATGAAAGCAGATGAGACGGTGGTAATTGCTTGTGAACCGTCGTCCAGCGTAAGCATCATCTGTGCGGAGCGACCAGCCGTCTTGAAAACACATTCAGATACGTTACCGCAAATAGTATGGACCGACAAGGTTTCATCGGGCTCCAGTGTTCCGTACTCAAGATTCAGGTTGCCATCCGACTCATAGAAACGTGCATAGCTGTCAACAACGGCGGAGTCATCATCGGCATAATAATTAACTTCAATCCAATTGCCGCTGTCGTCCATCAAGAAACCGTCTTTGCTTGCCTTGCGAATCACGGCGCTAAATGCCTTCCTCGCGACATAAGCGTCGGTTACTACATCACCATAAATGCGCCTGTACACTTTGAGCGAGCATCTCTGGCTATCGATTAGTACAAACGCCACCGAAGTTATCACCGCAGCGGATATTGCTGTGGTTACTATCAGTTCTATAAGCGTAAGTCCATACCGGGTTGGAATTTTCTTTCGCATAATAATCGCTTAATATATTTGCGTACTTTAATTTAACACATAGGCCGTAAGTTTAAATGAATCGGCTACATCATCGATGTTATCTTGTACCTGCTCTTTATCTTGTACTTGCCCCTTCAGTGTCCAGAACAAGACAATATTCAAGGCCCTCAGACTACCAACATCCTGCCAGGAGAGTATGATGTCGTAGTGGACATCATTTAACAATACTTGGTAGGTTCCTAAGAGGGTAAAATCCTGGGGCGCATAAGGGTTCTTGCTTGCCGTGATGGTCAAGTCTGACCCCAAATGAGTTATCGGGTCATAGGTGTCGGCACCCTGAAGGCCTCGCCAACTTTCGCAAAGCAGATATCCAATTCTGGCTGCCGTTATATGCGCATTAGCTTTTCGCACATCCAGCGCATTGTAATATCTATAACTCGAGGCCCCAATCACCGCTATCGAGAGGATAAGAATCGCACTCATTGCTTCAATAATGGATACTCCCGACCTTACTTTGTTGGCCTTTTGAAACATTTGACTTCCTTATTTTAGATATGTGTCATTTATTTCATCGGTGACATCAAGCCAGCCGTTTGGCCAGCTCGGAATAGGTTTTAAGTTCTCCATGGCCAAGCCGATTATCCGGTCTTTACGTTTCCAGCTTATAAGTATTTTTACTTATTATTATGTCGGGCAGATGTCACCAAGAAATGAGAAAAAAATTACAACGCTGCTGATTGACAAATTCTACAGCTTAATGCGAGTTTATATAGGATGTTTGGCCCTATAAATAAGTATCGTGTATTTTGCTGTTTGTGACCCAATGGTGAAGCAGCTTTGCTGAGCCGCTTGTTTGACGTATGTATTTTGAAAAAGTACTTATCGCGACCGGCTTGAAAGAGCTGTTCTTGTGGTCTTAATTGGACTCCACAGAAGTTACGACCAAATCTTTGACTGCTATTTTGATATGCTCAGATAAGTTATTGCCGTTGTGAGTGCTGCAGCTAAAGAGCGGTTATAATTGCAGTTCTTTGACGGATTTTATGAGCCAATCGCACCAGTCGGCCATCCCGGCGCCGGTTTTTGCCGATATGGGGAAAATCTCAATGTCCTTATTTAATTTGCGGGCATCGGTTTTGGCGCGTTCGATGTCGAAATCAAGCTGGGCGGTCGATTCGAGAAGGTCGATTTTATTTATCAACATTACCTTTGACTTTGCAAAAATGCCGGGATATTTTGCGGGTTTGTCGTCACCTTCTGCAACTGAAAGCACAACAATCTTTGCAGTTTCGCCTAATTCAAAAGCCGAGGGACAAACCAGATTGCCAACATTCTCAATAAAAATCAGGTCCAGTTCGGCGACGGGTAAATCCTCCAAAGCAGAAGCTATCTGAGATGCTGATAAATGACAGGCACCGGCAGTATTTATCTGGACGACGGGAGCTTTGGTCGCTTTGATTCTTTGGGCGTCGATGTCGGTCTGAATATCACCTTCAATGACACCGATTTTAAGTTTGTCTTTCAAATCGGTTATTGTCCCTGTAAGAATTGTGGTCTTGCCTGAGCCGGGAGATGATATCATATTAAGACACAATTTTTTTTGTTCGGCCAGGAGCTGACTGTTTTTAAGGGCGTATTCTTCGTTTGCACTGAGGATTTTTTTGCCGACTTCAACTTTTTTTAACATTGCACTACTCCGTTTCAAATTCAATTTCTTCGAGTATTAAAGGTGCATCCGGCAGTAAATCGAAGCTGCTGCTGTGACATTTTGGGCACTGCGGGTGATGAATTTCAAAATCAAAGGTTTCGTTACAATCTTTGCAGGCGGCTTGAATCGGTTTATGCTGTACGTGCAGTTTCATACCTTCGCAGATTGTGTCTTTGGCGATGGCTTCGAAAGCAAAACAAAGCACTTCATCATTGATAGCATTAAGCGTTCCACAGCTGATTTTTGCAGTTAACGGCTTTGCATTAAGCTTTTCAACCTCGGCGGAAATAGAAATCAACAGACTGTGTGCAACCATTGTCTCGTGCATCAGCATATCCTCGGAAGCTGGTCTCCATAGGGCATCTGAACGATTCTTCGGCCGCCTATTTCGGTTTCAATTTCCACCACAGGGGCATCGTGGGTTTTCACTACCTGGCCAATTATAGCTGCTTCTTTTCCCAGCGGATGCTTTCTGCAGATATTCAAGCAATCATCGGCTGATTGCGGTGAGACGACTGCAATGAATTTTCCTTCATTTGCGATGTTTAGCACATCAAAGCCGAGCATATCGGCTGCCGCCTGTACGGTTTGATTTACAGGAACATCATTCTGGCGAATTTCGATACTTAAGCCGGTGGCTCTGGAGATTTCATTAAGTGTGGCGGCTAATCCGCCGCGCGTGGGGTCGCGCATAAATTTTACGCCGTTGAAGTTTGTGAGCAGTTGACCGATTAAGTCGGCCAGGCCGGCGCAGTCACTTTTTAACTGTGACTGAAATTTTATACCTTCCCTCTGCGAAATAATTGTCATTCCATGGTCGCCAATTGTTCCATTTATAATGATTTTATCTGCGACGGCGATTTTGCTTAAGTCCAAATCAATATTGGGTAGTCGCACACCAATGCCGGCGGTATTGATAAAGATTTTGTCGGCTGCGCCTGCTTCAACGGTCTTGGTGTCGCCTGTTACGATATTTACATCGTTTTCTTTTGCGGCCCGGCTGATACTGTCCAAAATCTTTTCGAGCAGTTCAATTCTGAAGCCGGTTTCAATTATCAGCGACAATGCCAGTGCAACCGGCTTTGCGCCGGCAACAGCCAAATCATTTACCGTTCCGCAAACGGCGAGTTTGCCGATATCTCCGCCATTGAAGAATAAAGGTTTGACAACGTAACTGTCGGTAGTGAAACACAGCGAGCTCGAGGAGAGATTCAACTTTGCCGAGTCGCCTAACTGGGCGAGAGTGTCGTTTTTGAGTTTCGGCAGAAGCAGATTGCGGATTAAATCGTCGCTTAGTTGTCCTCCGCCGCCGTGGGCAAGTAAGATTTTATCGTTTTTGGTTTTCTTCATCAGTTGTTTTTTCTTCCATATTTAAACCACGCTGAACAAGCACCTTCGGAGCTTACCATACAGGGACCGATGGGTGTTAGGGGGGTGCAGGTTTGGGCAAAGAGTTTACAATCAGCAGGGTCTATGAGTCCGCAGAGGACTTCGCCGCATCGACAGCCGGTAGTATCTTCAACGGGGATTTCCGTCATTCCAAATCTTTTAAGGGCATCGAATCGAGAGTATTTTTTCTTTAGCTTTAGTGTGCTTTTTTCAATCATTCCGAGTCCTCGCCAGAGGCCGTCAGCCGGCTCGAAACATTCGGCGATGATTTTTTGTGCGGTTGTATTACCTTTCTCTGTTACCACGGCGGTGTAAATTGATTTTAGCAGGGGGGTGGCTGCGGCAAGCTGGCGGCAAATCTCGGCAAGGCCTTCGATTATCTGCATCGGCTCAAAACCCGCCACGACACACGGCCGGGAGAAACTTTCCACTATTTCAGCAAAAGCACCGAAGCCGATTATAGCGCTGACGTGGCCGGGACAAAGAAAGGCATCTATATTATGATTCTTTTGCGATAACAAAGCCCGCATTGCGGGGACAACGAGTTTGTGTCCGCTCAGGATAGAGAAATTATCGATACCCTGGGCTGCGGCTTCTTTGACCACGACGGCAGTGGCCGGCGCCGTGGTTTCAAAACCGACCGCAATGAAAACAATATCTTTTTGCGGATTGCCTTTGGCCAACTGCAGGGCGTCTTCGCTGCTGAGAACAATCCTGACATTATCATTCGGTTGTTTTGTTTCAAGAGAGCCGTTTTGGCCCGGCACGCGCATCATATCGCCATAAGTAGCAATTAAACAATCGTCTCGGTCGGCCAATTTCAAAACGATATCAATATATCCCTGGTCGGTAACGCAGACGGGGCAGCCCGGGCCGGATAAAAGCTTTATTGCCTTTGGCAAAATCGACCTTATGCCGTTGCGAAAAATTGCAACGGTATGAGTGCCGCACACCTCCATTATATTGATTTGCCGGCCCAGCGTTTTGCAGGCCTGAGCCATAAGAGTTTTCGCTTTGTCAATTCTATCGAGCATAAAGATTTGATTTTATCCTGAGATCCTGTTTTGTGTCTGGTTATATTCGTTGATTTCTTCGATAAGCTTCCAGGTCTTTTTAGCTTCCTCTTCATCAACGAGCGAAATGGCAAAGCCGGCGTGTATGAGTACGAGGTCCCCCAATTTAGCTTCGGCTAACAAAGTAGTTTTGGCCTTGAAGTGGTTGCCCATTGCATCAACAACTGCATTGTCGCCCTGAAGTTCTACTATTCTTGCCGGTATTGCCAAACACATAATTCGTTTCCCGTAGTTCGTATATTTCCTTATTTCTTCGACTTCATGAGAGCAGCGGCAACAGCCGCCTGACCGAGGGATATTCCGCCATCATTCGAAGGGACATCCCGGTGCGATAATACCTTAAAATCATTTTTTTTCAAGAGGTTAATCAAACGATTTGTCAGGTATCGATTGCAAAAGACGCCGCCGCTAAGTGCGACTGTATTTAATTTTTCTGTTTCTTTTGCTGCTTTAGCCATTTCCAGCAGGGCCTGAGCGAGGCAATTATGAAACTTTGCCGAGATGATGCCGGCGGGTTTTTCTTTCTGAATATCATCAATTATCTGCTTAAGCATTTTAGATAAATCAAGCTGTAACGGCCCGGCGGCGTTTCTGATAAGTTCAAAGTCATAGCGTTGCTCGATGCCGTCGGCAATAACTGCCTCAAGAGCCATCGGGAGCTGTGCTTCAAAATGATTGTAGGAGCCCAGAGAAAGCATAGCGGCAACGGCATCAAAAACCCTGCCCAAGCTCGATGTTTCAATAGTGTTGAGCTGCTTTTCGAGTTGTTTTAAAATAACATTTTGCTTACTTATGTCCGGCTCGACAGGTTCCAGGAGCCATCTGAAGTTTTCCAATTTAAAATCATCTCTGTAAGTTTTCATTAACAGGGCCAGGAGCGGCCTTATAGGTTCTTTCGCCGCTATATCGGCACCAGCGAGCAGATAATAGGCCAAATGGCCGAAACGCTGGAAACCCTCCAGCGATGCGAGCAAACATTCGCAACCCCAGATTTTTGCATCTGTACCATAGCCGGTGCCGTCGGCAGCGAGGCCGATGACAGGGCCGGCAAGGCCGTGTTCAGCTAAAACAGAAGCAATGTGTGCCCAGTGGTGCTGAACGCGAAGGACCTTTGAGGAGTCGGCGTTAGCTTTTGATACGGCAAACTGCGTTGAGAGATAACCCGGGTGAAGGTCGCAGACAACAGTTTTGGATTCGGCCTCAAAGAGTCCGCGTAAATGTTCGACTGAATCAATGTAATGATGATAATTTTTCGCATCTTCAAGGTCGCCTATGTGTTCACTGCAGATAATCTGATTCTGCTTTGTGAAACAAAATGTATTTTTCAAATCGGCGCCTGCGGCAAATATGTCCTGTGGGCGATTTTGCTCGATAAAAATGGGTGTGGGGACATAACCCCTGGCCCGGCGCAGGAGAACCGGCTCGTCGTCGATAAAATGAACAATCGAGTCATCAACGCTGCGGTAAATTTCTCTATCGTGCATTAAGAAGGCATCTGCGACAGAAGCCATCCGCTGAAGCGCTTCATCGTTTTTGCAAATCAACGGCTCATCGGAGATATTGCCGCTGGTCATTACAAGGACGTCTATATTCTGTGCAAAGAGCAAATAATGCAGAGGAGCATAGCAGAGCATAAAGCCAAAAGTGCTGACGCCGCGGGCAACGGCAGGCGCTATTGATGAGCTTTGCTTTTTGGGCAATAAAACTATCGGGCTTTGGGGGGTTTTCAATACCTTCTCAGCAGGCTCACTTACAAGGGCATATTTTTTAATCTTTTGAATCGAATCGGCCATCATAGCAAAAGGTTTGGCATCACGTTTTTTTCGGCGGCGCAATCTTTCAACCGCCTGGTTATTAAGGGCATCAACGGCCAGGTGGAATCCGCCAACACCTTTTATTGCGACGATTTTTCCTTCCAAAAGCAAGTGTGCCATTTGTGCAATACTGTCGTCGGTTTGTTCCTGTATTATTTTTCCCTTGCTGTCTGTGAGCCATATTTTCGGGCCGCAGACGGCGCAGGCGACTGGCTGGGCGTGGAAGCGTCTGTCATTTACATTGTTGTATTGGGCGGCACATTTGGCGCACATCTTAAAGGCCGACATTGTGGTATTGGGCCTGTCGTACGGGATGCTTTTGATAAGAGAATATCTCGGGCCGCAGTTGGTGCAGTTTATAAAGGGGTAGCGGTATCGAAAGTCATTTTTATCGTTCATTTCGGCAAGGCAATCGGGGCAGGCGGCCATATCAGCCGTTACCTGTGAGAGGGCCTGGCCCCGGGCATCGCTTGCTTTAATGGTGAACTCGTTTTCAGTTTTGATAATAGCTATATCAACGGCTTTAGAAGATTTTATTTGCGCTAGCGGTGGTTTGTCTGCGGTCTGGAGGCGTGCTAAAAACTCAGCGATTTTTTCCTCTTTGCCCTGTAATTCAATTGTTACGCCCCTTGTTTCGTTAAAGACGAAACCTGAAAGCCCCAATGCGTGAGCCAGACGGTATACAGCGGGACGAAACCCTACCCCCTGTACACACCCTGTAATGAATATCCTTTGTCTTTTAATCAAAACACTTCTCACTTTTGCGCTAATGAGCATATTATTGAAATCTGAATAAACGCCCGGGCACTATATATTCCCTCTGGATAAGCGAATGTTCAAACATTTTTTAGCTTTGAACGCTTTTTGAAGGTCCTGGGAAAATGCCGGCAAGTATATCTACAAGCCATTGAACCGCCCGTGTTACCTCTGCAGAGAGAGGTTGTCCGAGGCCGATTTGTGCGGGCTGAATTCCAATAAAACAGACCTCCACCTCTATCTGCTTTTTAATCATATCAATGAAAAGATGGGGCGAAAGCACGTGCGTAGAGAGGACAAGCGAATCCAACTGCTGCGGTTTGAAAATCTTTATCGTTCCAGCCGGCGCTGCAAAATCAATGGCGTCAATAATAACGAGATTCTGGGGGGCTTTTTTTATGATGGTCTGAATATAATTTTCCGGTACAGTTGCAGCGTCTATTACTTCGGCGCAAATTTTGTTTTGAAGCTGCCGACAAACCAAGGGACCCGCCCCATCGTCACCTTTTAAGATTTGCCCCACCCCAACAATAACGGTCTTGGAACCTCGCAGCTTATCTAACTGCTCAAAAATCTGGTCATTAACAGCCATTACATTTTTTACAGCCGTATATTCAGCTCGCACTTACACTTCGGACAGAGGATTCGCATAAAATCACTCGGCTGGGCGTCTCTGTCAGGCTGCTTTGGCTGCGGCTCTGACGGCTTTACAGCCAGTTCGCCACTTTTGGCAATCAGCAGCGAAGGATTGGCGTAGGCCAATGGGCCGAGTTTTTCGTAAAGCCAGATTAGATGCTTTTTAGTTCCAATATTAGCGCCGCATTTTTCACACATTTGAAGCTCAAAATCGTGGGTTTCAATTGTATCTTCCCTGTTGAGGGTAGCTAAATCCCATTCGTTTGATAGTTTTATTCCGGTTTCAGTGGTGCAATTGTCCCGGCAATTGCCGCAAAAGATGCAGGCATCATACCGCAGAGTGATTTCCCTTACAGGTGGGTCGGCCTGCAGGTCTTCTACCTGAGTGAGCGCATCAGTCGGACAGACGTTGACACAAGCACCACAGCCGATGCAGGTATCAAGGTCAAATTCGGGTTTGCCCCTGTATTTTTCCGGTACGACGCAGGGCTTAGCGGGGAAGCGGGTAGTGAATCGACGCCCGAACAGCGTCGAAGAGACAGCTATAACGGCTTCTTTCAATTCTCTTAACTTTGGTTTTGGTATACGCAATTTCAAAACTCCTGTAATCAACTGACTTTTGATTATGTCATTTAAGCTTTTTTATCGACCTGTTCTGCGTATTTGTCAACGACACTGTCTTTCCACAATTCTACCCCGGAGGCGTAAGCGCCCTTTGCGATTGCGTGTGCGGCGGTTGGTGAAGTTATCAGTATAAAAACGGCGCAGATTATGGCTTTTGCGCTTATTGGGCCCCAGCCATGAATAAGAGCGACTCCTACCAACAGCAAAATGGTGCCGAGAGTTACGCACTTGGTCGAGGCCTGCAGACGGTTATACACATCGGGAAATCGAACCAGTCCTATACAGCCAAATATATCAAACAGGATTCCTACTGTTACTAAAATATATCCAATAATATCACTCATCGAAACTTCTACCCTCTAAAAATTTTGCTAATGCGATAGTTCCAATGAAGCTCAGCAGCGCCCAGGCAAGAGCAACATTGAGACAAAATTCTTTTTTTGTACCGAGGCACAGAATGGCACAGAAACCCACTATGACTATGCCTAATATATCAATAGCCACAGTTCTGTCCGGGGCGCTGGGGCCTCGACCTATTCGGTACAAGCACAAGAAACAACACACAAATAAGCCAATGTAAAATAACGTTACCATAGTTATCTCCCTGGTTCCCATTTTGCGATGCATCGCAAAATGGCAAGCCTTTTCTATTCAAAAATTTTCTCCAAAAACCACTCAAACCTTTTTGCGATAAATTTAGTTGCCTGCT
>CAYXPG010000054.1:0-10790 GCA_964467205.1 uncultured Pirellulales bacterium
GCCCGTCCTGAGCTTGTCGAAGGGCTTGTACTGAGTATCATCGAAGTGTCGAAGGAAGTTTATCGAAGGGCCTTAACCTCCGAGATACTATTCACGCTTCACGAGATACGACAATTGTCGCTATACACAAATGGCGACAATTGTCAATCCGTATAAGTACTTAAGTTTAATTAAACGGGTTGACAACCTTTTTTGTCTATTAATTTTTGCTCAAAAAGTGTGCATTTCTTGCATTTTCTTGCATTTTTTTGCACTTTTTCTCACTTTTTCGCACTTTTTGCCAATTTTTCTTTTGTCACTCAAAATGACCTAACGCTTGTATAGATAAGAAGTTAGAAAATTTTTCAAAAAAGTCCTAAAAAACTAAGTGTCCAAACACCCCCTTTCTTCCATAAGCTAATCTTATAATTTCTTCAGCGTGGTTTATCTTAGTATTAGCTCCGCTTATATGCTCGAAGCCAGTATTCTACAATTTTGACTTTTGCTTTTCGATATTCGATATTCATTATTCGATATTCGATATTCCCTCTGTGTCTTTGTGCCATAGTGGCCGAAATATTTTGTTTTTATTGCCTTTTCTCCGATAAAAACCTTTTTTTTTGTAACAAAATAGCCTTCTTAAGCGTCTATTTATAGATGGAAGGTGTGTATGTGCGCAGCGTGCGCCCCGGTTCTTTTTATTTGACATAAGTTATTTATTTGTATATAATTATAGTTTTGGGGCATTTTGAATGTTTATTATGGAAGATTGTGATGATTTCGCAGACAAGGAAAAAATTAGGGCAGTTATTATGTGAAAAAGCCTATTTGAGCCAGGCCGACCTCGATTTTGCTCTCGCCGAGCAAAAGCTTGATAATCGGCCTTTGGGCGAAATTCTGCTTGCCCTTGACTATGTTACGCAACCTCATATAAATGAAGCACTTGCGATTCAGGTCGGCATCGAAAAAGTGGATTTGACTGATATTTCGATAAGTCCCGAAATCATCTCTCTTGTCCCTGCTGAGCTGGTCAGCAGGTACAATATTTTGCCGTTATGGTATGAAAAACGCCCAAATTCCGAAAATGCCGAGAATAATCAGTTATTAGCTGTAGCTATGACCGACCCATTCGAATTGCAGGTCATAGAGGAATTACGGCTGGTAACCGGCTGTCCTATAAGGCGTTATTATGCTGACCCGGCAAATGTGAAAATTGCAACACTGAAGTTTTACGGCAGCAATGTCGCACGGATGCTGGATGACCTTGTACCGGTTGAGCAGAGGCAATCTGAGCTTGATAACGGCGATTATTCGCCTGCCAGGCTCAGTGAGTTAGCCAGGGAGCCATCTTTAGTCAATCTTGTAAATTTGATTGTGCATGAGGCCATCGAGGCCCGCGCCAGCGATGTGCACATTGCACCGTTTGAGAGTGAGGTCAAAATCAAATACAGAATTGACGGCATGCTTCTGGAAAAGACGCCTTCGTCGAAACGGCTGGAGGCGGCAATTATTTCACGAGTCAAGATTATGTCGAATATGAATATTGCCGAACGTTTTGTGCCGCAGGATGGTCATATCGAGTTCAAAGGCAAAGACGGCAAGGTGGATATTCGTGTCTCGACCGTGCCGACCGTGTTTGGCGAATCCATTACAATGAGAATTCTGGACAGGTCCGCATCGCTGATAGGCCTTGACGGCCTCGGAATGAGCAAAAGCTGTCTGAAAAGCTTCAGTGAATGTCTGCATAAAGCACATGGGATTGTACTTGTTACAGGCCCGACAAGCAGCGGCAAAACAACCACGCTGTATGCGGCGCTGAACAGAATATATTCACCAGCATTTAAGATAATAACAATTGAAGACCCGGTTGAATATCAGCTTGAAGGCATTATCCAGATGCCGGTCAATCGCAAAAGGGGACTGACCTTTGCCACGGGCCTGCGGCATATACTCCGCCAGGACCCGGATATTATAATGGTGGGTGAAATCAGGGACAAAGAAACTGCTGACATAGCGATTCGTGCGGCATTGACAGGGCACCTTGTTTTTTCGACCCTTCATACAAACGATGCCCCCGGCGCTGTTACAAGATTAATCGATATGGGTGTTGAGCCGTTCTTGTTGGCCAGTTCTTTGGAAGCGGTTCTGGCACAGAGACTTGTGCGTATGATTTGTCCGGAGTGTAAAGAGCAGTACAGGCCGGATGAAAAATTGATTGCAAGAATAAATAGTACCACAGAATTTAATCACGATACCAAATTGTATGCAGGCAAGGGCTGTAATGAATGTATGCAGACGGGAATGAGGGGAAGGAGCGGGATATTTGAGCTGCTTAGAATAACCGGCAAACTGCGTGAATTGATAGCTGAACGTCCAACAACTGAACAGGTCAAAAAAGCGGCACCGCCGGACCACGCCGGTATGAGGGAGGATGGTATGGATAAGGTGTTAAAGGGTATTACAACGCCCGAAGAGGTATTGAGGGTTACACAAGGTGTTGAAAAGGAGGAATAATAAAATTTGTACAGTGACAGGTAAAAAACAATGTAAGCGGAGTTGAATTTTGGGTGAGTTTTCATACAAAGCGGTTGATGAGTCCGGCGGACACATCACAGGGACGATTGAGGCGGCTGACCGCAGAAATGCGGTTGCTGCTTTGGCAGATAAAGGCCGATTTGTAACTGAACTGAACGAGAGAGGACATTTGCCGGCAGCGATTGATGAAGAATTTACGGGTTCTGCTGCGATAGATTTGGGTGGTTTCCTGCGATTTGGCTCACACAGGATTACCGGCAAGGATGTTCTGGCGGTTACCGGCCAGTTGAGTACAGCCCTGCGGGCGGGACTGCCGCTGCTCAATAGCATTGAGATTATTCGTGACCAGCAGCATAAAACCGCACTTAGAGAAATATTCGACGACCTTGCCGAATCGGTACGCCAGGGACAATCACTTTCAGAGGCAATGAGCAGGCACGAGAAGATTTTTAGTACGCTGTATCTGTCAATGATAAGGGTGGGCGAGACGGGCGGAATTCTCGAACAGACAACAACCCAGTTGGTTGGGATATTAAGCAGGGATGAGAAAGTAAAGACAAATATGAAAAATGCGTCGGCATATCCCATTTTTGTTTTAAGTCTCGGCCTTATCTCGGTAGTTGTGATAATAACGTGGGTACTGCCGGGCATATTGGGGACAATAGTCGGAGGTATTGAGGTGCTGCCCTGGCCGACAAGGGTATTGTTGGCATTAAGTGAGTTTATCAAGGCACTTTTTACAACATTTTATGGCTGGCTTACCGTCGCTTTGGTTGCAGCGGCAGTGTACTACTTTAGGAAATGGACAAGGGCCGAAGGTAAAATCAAATGGGATGCATTTAAGCTAAAAATACCTGTTTTGGGTTCGGTTTTGCGGACAATAGCGGTAGGCAGGTTTGCGAGAACGCTCGGGGCACTGAGTAAAGGCGGCGTTGCTATTTTGGAGGCACTTAGTGTTGTTCGTGACACGCTCGGCAATGAACTATTAGGCAGAGAAATTGACAGGGTGGCAGAAGAAGTTAAGAAGGGCGAACCATTGGCCAGCGGCCTGGCAGAGTCGGGGCATTTCCCGCCTTTACTTGTACAAATCGTATCAATCGGCGAGCAGACGGGAAAACTGGATGAATTACTGCTCAATGCCGCTGATACCTTTGATGATGAGGCGGACGCTGCGATAAGCAGGTTTATCGCAATTTTGCCGGCGGTGTTGATATTGCTGCTGGCTGTGGTGATTGGATTTATAATAGTGGCGACTCTGCTGCCAATACTTATGATGGGATTCGGCACAGGTTTGTTTTAATTGCCGACTGAAAATCAAATAACAGGTTGTGAAAGATAACATCGATAAGGATTCGGTGGGAAATATTTTGAGAAAGGAATGTAAATGAAACGAAGAAAAGAAAAAGCGTTTACACTCGTTGAATTGCTCGTAGTTATTCTGATTATATCAATGCTTGCTGGCTTTGTGGCCCCGAACTTGTTTAAGCATCTGAGCAAGGCCAAGAGGGACATAGCAAAGACCAAGATAGCAAATATCGAAAGTGCGCTGATGAGGTTCTCTATCGATTGCGGGCGGTTTCCGGATGATACGGAAGCCCTTGAGGCGTTGATTGAGCCGCCTGCCGACCTCGAGGAGACGTGGAACGGCCCTTACATTAAGCTGAGTGAGTTGCTGGACCCGTGGGGCAATCCCTATATCTACGCGGCGGAAGGAATAGAGAATCCCGGTAGTTTCGATTTGATAAGTTATGGAGCAGACGGCGAATACGGCGGCGAAGGTGACAATGAAGACATATATAATAATTAGTTCGTGTATTGTTATTGCGTGTGTAGCGAAGCAATCTTAACTTTTTGTGCAAATGAGATGATGAAAAGACAAGACTTAAATAGCAAAGTGCGAGCAGGGCGGTTAGGATTTACTCTTGTGGAAGTCCTGATGGTGGTGGCGATATTGGCGCTTCTGGCAGGGGCAGGCGGCGGGATTTATGTTGGAACGTATAAGAGGATGTTAGTCGAAAAGGCCGCAAGGGACTTTTTTGTCGCAGCTAAACACGCAAGGATAACGGCGATTGAGCAGCAAAAAATCTGCTCGATGAAACTGGATGCGGCCAACAGCCGGTTTTGGCTTGTCGTTGATGAATTAAATACCGAGACCGGTTCAGACGAGCAGGCCATAGTGCAAAATTTATTCATCAGGCCGGTGGAATTCGGCGGCGATGTCGGATTCGAAGGTATTCAGATTCAGTCGATTGGCCTGGAGGAATTTATCGAAGATGACCAGTTGCAGACAATAGTTTTTTTGCCGAATGGAACGGCACAGTCGGCGGTGGTTCAGATTGGCGACGGCGGGAGTCATTATACAATCGGTATTACAGCGGCAACAGCCAGGGTTAAGCTTTATCCGGGTACCGCTGAAAATGTTGAAGCCGAGACAATTGATTTGGATGAGCAATGGTAAGTAGTGGAAGAAAAAAGAGAAGAGGATTTACGCTGGTCGAGACGATTGTCTCAAGCGTTATTCTTTGCGGCTCTGTGCTGGCGATAGGAGCAGCCAGTACAAGAGCACTGGGCTACACCCGGCTTAACAGGCAATATGAAGTTGCAGCGTCACTGGCCGACAGACAGCTTACTATGATTGATTATTTCGGCATTGATAGTTTTATCGAGTCAGGACAGATGGAAGGGGAATTTGACCAGACTGGGCCTGGATATTACTGGAAAGTTATTACCGAAGAAGATGAAATTGATGGTTTGTACATAGTAAATATTACCGTCAGTTGGGTTAAGTATAATCGCACCTACAGCGTTTCGTTGGATACTAAGCTCAACGGCACAGGCGAGTTAATTGAAATGCAGAGCAATTGAAAGCGGCAGAAGAAAGAAAAGATAAAACAGTTGGTTTGAGTAAAGATTATGTGTTCGAACAAGAGAGGATTTACGCTGGTTGAAGTAATGGTTGCCTCGATGATAGGGGCCTTTATTGCGATTGTAGCGGTTGGTACTCTAAAAGCCGTTTCAGCAAGTGCCCAGATGCTTGATGAGAATATTGAATCCACTGCCGAGGTGAGGTTTGCATCAAAATTAATCGCTAACGACCTTATGAATCTGTACAGGGACAGCAATTCGCTAAACAGCATGCTCATAGGCACAATTGAAGAATCGGAAGGCGACTTTTTTAGCGAGCTGGTTCTCTATAGCGTCGGCAGGGCAAAAGCGAGAATTGATGAGCCGGAAGGCGATGTGTATGAGGTTGAATATTATCTTGTGAAAGATGAGGAGAAATCCTCTCTGATGAGACGATTGTGGCCGAATCCGGATGAGGTATCTACCCCGGGCGGTATTCTTTCTGTTATTGCTGAAGATGTTAATTCTTTTGTGGTGCGTTATTTTGACGGTGAGCAATGGCAGATTGATTGGCCCGAAGAGCTGGAGAGTATTCCCGAACTGGTGGAGGTAGTTATAAAAGGCAATGAATCGGGCAGAGCTAATGCGGCGATGGAATCTTTTATTATAAATTTTGTCAGCTCTGCAGGGATGGTTGACATAATGGCAGGCGATACCGAAGAAATTAACAGTAGCGACATGGGCAGATAGCTCGATGTTGGGAAATAATACGAATTTGAAGTTTAGCTGAAAAAGATATGTGTGTTCAAAATAATAAAAAGGCGCTTGTTCTTGTAACGGTACTTTGGGTGGTGATGCTGCTTGGAGTAATCGTTGCGGTCGTTGGACAGAATTGCCGGCTCGATACGAAAATCTGCATCGCAGCAACCGAGGCGACGAGGTGCAAGTGGGCCTGCCGGGCGGGGAGGGAAACTGCTGTTGCAGTACTGAATGAAGACCTCAGGGAAAGTGACTGCCTGACGGATTTATGGTCGGACAATGAAGAGGACTTTAACGATATTGAGCTTGAGCGGTGCCGCGTCAGTGTTACTGTTATTGATGAGGCGAGTAAGTTAAATATAAATACAGCCACGAAAGAGCAACTTCTGGGCCTGAATGAAATGACGGAGGAAATTGCAGATGCGATAATCGACTGGCGTGACAATGATGATACGGCCGGTGGATTAGGTGTCGAAGGCGGCTATTATGAAAATCTGCCCTACGGATATATGATTAGAAACGGCCCTTTCAGGACAGTACGAGAATTGCTGCTGGTCAAGGGCGTTGCCAATGAGCTGTTTTACGGTGCCCAGGGTAGTATTAGAGGTCGGCTGGGGTATCAGGGTTTAGATAAATACGTAACTTCACCTGATGAATTGCAGGAAGAGGTTGATTTGGGATGGCTTTATTATCTGACCTGCTATTCGTATGAGCAGGATATAGATGCCGAGGGCAATAGAAGGACCAATATCAATACGGCGGACGAAAATGCACTTGTGAATTCTTTGGATATAAAAAGGTCGATAGCGAAGTGGATAGTGGAAAATCGCCCGAATAATAACTATCAGAGTATAGCCGATTTGATAAATGATAACAGTCCGAAACAGGCCAGCAGTTCGCGAAGTGATTCGAATGAAGCAGAGCCGATGGATTTGGAAACTTTTTCAGACGTAGCCGACAAAATAACCGTAAGTAATACTCAAAAGATACCGGGCAGAATTAATGTTAATACAGCGTTGCGGGCTGTTTTGACGGCGATGTTGGGCGGCGGTGACGATGCAGAACGGCTCGGCGACAATATAATCGCCTACAGAGAGACTCTGGACGAGGGGATGCAAAGTATCGCCGAAGTGATGGATGCCGAATCAATAAATATCAAGACCTTTAAGGAAATAGCGAATTATATTACCGTCCGTTCGAATGTTTATGCGGTTTATAGTTTAGCGACCGCCGAGCGAAGTCGAACCGACGGGACTGTGCTCATAACAGAGACGGTAGTTGACAGGAGTTCGACGCCTTATGGGATACTTTATCGGTACGAGGGGATAAAGAATTGAAAGATGTGAATGCTAAAAGAAAAGATATGATGACAGAAGCGGCTGTGATTGCAATGACTCAGGATGAGGATTGTCTGCGGGCTGTTTGTCTTCAAAAACAAGGTGCGGTTTTTGACGTTGTCTGGACAAAGAGCGGCCGGCTGGAACAAAGTAGCTGGCGAGACTTCGCCGCTGAGTGTGGTTTGCCGGTTGGAAAGATAGCAGATGGTGAACAAATTGCCGTGGCCGGCTTCAACTCGGCAAATGTGGTTTTTTACCGTATCGATGTGCCTGCGGTAAAGCAGGACGAGCTGGCAGCGATGGTCAGGCTGCAATCGGAAGCAAGACTGCCGTTGCCGGCTGAGCAAATTGAACTGGCCTGGAGACCAACGAGACAGAAAGATGGACAAATGACTATTACTGCAGCGGCAGCAAAAAAAGAACAGTTACAAAGATTCATCGGCGATGTAGGCTGTTTCGAGCCGGCAAAGATACTGCTTGATTGTGAAGGGATAGTAAAGGTCTGGAAAGAAGTTTTTGGTGGGAATGAGCAGCAGGCAGTTGTTGTAAGTGTCGGGCTGAGTGGTACTACGGTTTGTTTGACTGAACAGGCAAGGCTGATTAACGCGGTAAATCTGGATATGGGGACATTGGATTTTACAGCCGCGGATAAAGCAACGGTGCAGGGTGAAGCTGCTGAGAGGTTCGCCCGTGATGTCAAAGGTGCGATTGAGCTGTTTGGTTTTCAAGAGCCGGCGAAACTGCCGGTTTATGTGCTTTCGGACGGCAGCGCACTTATGGAAGAAATAGTGTCTCACCTCGTCTCAGCGGAATTGAGTGCGCGGGCGGTTTTGCCGCAGGTTCAAAAATTAAGCGCGGATACCCGGCTTACTGTTGAAGAGATTTATGAATACCGTGTGCCGATAGGTCTTGGGCTGATGGCACTTGAAGCGGATGGGCAGGAGCTTAATGTCTTTGAGCGTTTGTACAGCCCCGGCGGGAAGGAAGAAAAGAAACGTTGGTCGCACTCGCCAAAGGTAACCGGCGCGCTCGCAGCGATAATGTTGGCACTGCTGATTATTGTTTTCTGTGTGATTGATGTGGTCAGCGAGAAAAACTGGAGCGGTTCGGAAGCAAAGGAGAGTTTCAGGCAGCTCATACAACGGCAAAAACTGATGAAGACGGTTGCGCAGCAAAGACCGGATTTGCTGAAGCTTTTAAGCGAAATAAACGCGAGCGGCGGCGATGGAATAAAGCTGGATAGCTTTGACTTCAAGAAGGGCCAGCCTGTAAATATAGCCGGGCAGGCACAGAATATCGAACAGGTGTACGAATTTCAGAAAAAGCTATTGGGCCAGAGAGACATAACCGAGGTGAAGATAACAAATCCGGCCAAAGACAGCAAAAGCGGCAAACTCAAATTTACTATAAATTTTCATTATAGAAATTTTACCAAAAAGAGAGGTTAGATAACGCCTTTTGAAGGAAAGGTCAGAGCAAATATGGCAGTGAAAATGAGCGAAAGAGATAAACGTGCACTGAAGCTGGGCGCTGTCTGTGCAGTTGTTATTTTGGTGTTTGTTTTTTCGTCGAAAGGACTGACATACTGGATGGATGTACGAAGAACGCTTGCTGCGGCGAAAGCCCAAATGCAGGCAATCAGCACAAAAAGTGCCAAGCAGGCGTCCCTCAGGTCGATTGTTCCTGTCTTTGAGATGCCGCAGAGCCTGGAAAAGCAAAAGTTTCTTTTCAGAGATAAGCTCAACGAACAGTTAAACAAAGCAGGTATAAAAAGCGAACCGCTGCAGGTCGTTGCGATGGGTAAATCACCGCAGAGCGGCTATAAGTTGATGCGTCTGAAGTGCAGCAGCAAGTGCAAACTCGAACAGGTGCTTAATTTACTCGCATCTCTCAAGGAAAATCCTTATCTGGTGGGCGTGGAGCAGTTACGCTTAAGATGTAATCCTAAGAAAAAACAGGAAATCGAAATGGATTTGGTAGTGTCAACATTCGTAAAGTGAGTGAGATAAAGTATGAAAGCTGATTATCTAAAAGACAAAAGACAATTAATCTCAAGGTTGCTGCTTCTTGTCTCGGTGATTCTGGGTGTTTTGATTTTATTTAAGGTGACCGGTTTTTTTACGGTCTCAGCCCGGGCGGAGCGGCTGGTGGCAAATGCCGTTGCACAAAGTAAAGCGGACCCAAATGATGCCGAAAAGCATTTTGTAAAAGAGCGGAAAACAGCAGATGAATTGAAGAAGAAGAACTTGTTTGTGCCGCCTTCTCCAAAACAGGAGCCGATGAAAAAGGTCTCGGCCATATTGGGTGATGAAGTGCTGGTAGATGGTAAATGGTACAAAGTCGGGGACAGAATAGGCGACGCCAATGTGGTGGCTATTGAAGCTACCTGTGCCAGGTTCGAATGGAACGGCAAAGAGATAGTCAAGTATCCGATGGATTTGAAGCCGAGCCCTGCAAAGAAAAAGCCGGCCGCAAAAGCACCTCCAAGAACGCCTGGAGAAAGACCCCAGCCGGTTGTCGAAGTCGGACCGAGGCCGCCCGGCCCTATAGATAGGATGTCCAGAGGGCGCGGAATGAGGCGAATGTTTGAAAATATGTCTGAAGAAGAAAGAGAGGCATTTCGGGCGAGGATGCGAGAAAGAGCCGGACGGCCCGGACGGTAACCGTATAATTAAAGAAAGGTAAATGAAATGAAAGACTCAAAATTGGTATTTGTAGTGATAATTGTTGTTGCAGCGGCTCTTATTATCTGGAGGGTTGCTTTTTATATTCCTGGGCCGGACCTATCAAGTCAGTCACCTGATGAAACTAAATCAGAGGTTATGACAGCAGCAGGCCCTGAAGCTCAAAAACCGGACGAAACAGACGTTAAGATTGACGCAGAAGAGCTTGATGTGGCGGTGGCAACAGAGGTTAATGAGCTCCGAAGCCGGGAGGAGCTGGCCACAGCGTTAATTGATATTGATGAGATGAAACGCAGTACTGAGGAAATGTTTAATAATCTCTCGGACGAAGATAAAGCTGCGCTGGAACAAGCCAGAGACCGGTGGAATGATATGACAAGGAGAGAAAGAGAAGAATTCAGGGCCCGAATGCTTGAGAAGATGCGCTCAAGCAGCCCCGGACCATAACCAAAAATAAAAAGGGCGATTAATTATAATTAAAGTGAGGTGAGTAAATTGAGAAGGTCAAAACTAATAATATCAATAATGATTGCTTTAGCGGTGGTTTTTGTCATTTCTCTGGACAGTGTTTATTGCCGGCAGGTCGAGGCGGCAGAGAAAATGGATGCCAATTCGCAGAAGGGCGATTCGGTTCAAAAGGCCGGTGATGCAA
>CAYXPG010000055.1:0-1628 GCA_964467205.1 uncultured Pirellulales bacterium
TATGAGGCCGTTAGTTGCAGTAACTGCATATTATATCAAAGAAAAGGAAAAATTATGCATAACATTAAAAGAGTGTTCGTAACGCTGGCAGTTTTATTTATTGCGGCAGCTCCTGTATGGGCAACTCAGAGCAGCGATGCAGACTCCGATGCCAAAGCAGCCCAATTAAATCCAGCTAAAGTTCTGCTCAAGGCGGCAAAGGAAGGTAACCTCGAAGTCGTTGAATCCGCATTGGCAAAATGGCCGGAATTGCTCGATGCCAGCGACGACTCAAAAATGACAGCTTTACATTGGGCGGCATCTAACAGCGACCAAAAAATTGTCGAATTCCTCGTTGGAAAAGGAGCAAATGTTGCTGCTAAAGCAGCAGACGGCCGGACCCCTTTGCACCTGATAACAAGGTTTGGAAATACTTCTCTCGCAGAATTTCTAATTGCCAACGGTGCAGATATCAATGCCAAAACCGCTGATGGTAGAACTGTTCTGCACTTCATCGCTCAAACCAGCGAACTCCATAAGGCCTATGAGTCAAATCTGCAGATTGCCAGACTTTTGCTCGACAAAGGAGCCGACCCTAATATAAAAGCCAAAGATGGCCGAACACCACTACACTGGGCAAAACTGCACAATGCAGAAATTGCCCATTTACTCAAAGAATACAGTGCAGTTGCCCCGAGACACCTTGGTTTTTGGGGACTCCTGCCGGCTATCATCGCGGTCGGCCTTGCGGTCTCGACAAAGCGAGTTATCGAATCGCTCATTCTTGGTATTATGAGCGGAACACTGATGCTGGATGCCCACATTAACGGCTGGGGACATTCTATTCCTTTTGCGCTCGTAAATGTAGTCAAGTCCATTGCAGGCCATGCCGAGAATGAGGAGATAGGGCTGAAGGGAATGGGAATTATGTCGGACCCCGAAAGGCCTTACGTAATTATGGGTGTGCTGCTGCTCGGTGCGCTTATCACTATTCTCGACAGGAGCGGCGGAGCTATGGCCTTTGGAAAATGGATTTCTGCAAGAATCAAATCACAACGAGGAGCACAAAATGCAACGGCAATTATGGGCTGCTGTCTCTTTACAAGCGCGTATTTCAGCTCACTTGCAACGGGAACAGTATTCAGGCCTATCTATGACAGGATGAAGATGTCCAGGGCCAAGCTGGCATTCCTGATCGATGCGACTTCGGCGCCGATTAACACCCTTGTACCAATCTCAGGATGGATCGCATATATGTCACTGCTGATGCGGGATAATATACCCGGCTGCGAAGATGGATTTGAGGGTCTGGTTCGAACCGTACCCTATAATTTTTACTGTATTTGCCTGCTGATTTTTGTGTTTTTGCTCGTCAACGGCAAAATAAAAGATTTCGGCCCAATGAAAAAAGTCGTCAGAGAAGCCGGCGAGGGCCATGATACATCCAGACTTCGGGAAGGAATGTCAGAAGAGCAAGAGAAGGAATTGCAAGCCAAGCTCAAAGTGGGAAAGGTATCCGATATGTTGCTCCCCCTGGGCGCATCTATCCTCTGTCTGGTAACCATGGGCTTGTGGAATTATACCGTTGTCAAGTTCACAAATCTGCCAAAAATACCTCTTACCGGCAACCAGATTCTGATTAGCAGTTT
>CAYXPG010000055.1:1728-10604 GCA_964467205.1 uncultured Pirellulales bacterium
GCAGCGGCAGTATTGTCAGGCGGAACTTTCGGAGACCACTGCTCACCAATCTCCGACACCTGCATTATGTCTTCAATCGGCGCCAGGTGCAACCATATAGACCACGTAAGAACGCAGATTCCATACGGTTCAACCGCCGCTATAGCCGGATCAGTATGTTTTCTGCTGGCAGGTTTTATTCCGTATAACCCGTAGTGAAATATAAACCGGATATTAAGTTTTTTTCAATAGGCCATTAGTTATTGCTGTTTCGATTGGTTCGATTGGTCTTATTATATATTTTATATGCTGCAGGTTCCAAAAATAGTTAGTTTGCCCGAAGATAAAGTCACCATTGTTGCAACTGATTCGGGACTGGGCGGACTTTCCGTTGTTGCCGACCTTGAGAGAAAATTACAGTCGGCCTGTATTTTCAAAAAGGCCCATCTTGTCTTTTTCAATGCGCTCTTTTCCAACGAAAGAGGCTATACCCAAATTTCGTCCCGGGATGAAAAAATCCGAATCTTCAATAATACTTTATTTAGCATCGAGGACAATTACTCCCCCGACCTGCTCCTCATTGCCTGCAATACCTTATCGACGATATACGGTGATACGGACTTTGCCGGCAAAACCGGAACACCGGTCGTTGGAATCGTTGAGGCCGGTGTGGAAATCATTGACGCACAGCTTCGCAAAGTCCCGGACGCAAAGGTTATCATTTTTGCAACCGAGACGACCATATCTGAGGACAACCACCGCAGAGCACTTATAGCTGCAGGCATCTCGCCGGAGAGCATTATCACTCAGAACTGCCTAAACCTGGCTCACCACATCGACCGTACTTTCGACAGCAAAAAAACCGCCGAACGCATCAGTATTTTTGTTGATGAGGCTTTGGCCAAATTACCTTCCCTCGATAGCCCAATCGCTGCCAGTCTCAACTGTACTCACTTCGGCTATTGCCTGGGCCTGTGGCAAAAAGCATTCGAAAAACGCGGTGTTAAACCGATTGCATTCCTGAATCCGAATTATGTTATGACGGATTTCCTTTTTCAGCCTGAGAAAATGAATCGCTTTGAAAAAACCGACATCTCCGTGGAAGTCGTCTCAAAAATTGAAATCATCCATGAAAGAGAAGATGCTTTTAACCGGTTTATAGAATCGATTTCACCTAAGACGGCCGAAGCCCTTGTGAACTATAAGATAATAGAAAACCTCTTCCAGTGGCCGTAAAGGTCTATAGTAAGTAACAAAAATTGACTCCTCATTGAAAACAAGGGGCAATTACCACCGTATGAAATCGCAAATGAAAAAGTTACTGGTTACAGTCGTATTTAGTATTTGCCTCACCGGCTTCGCAAGGGCCGATTTGGCGAAGCGAATCGACGCCATTATCAACCAGCCCTCACAAAAGAAAGTCCGGTTTTCCGTTCATATCGTAAAAGCCGATACCGGCAAAACCATATACAGCCATAATGCAAACAAACCTCTTGTACCGGCCTCGAATATGAAAATAATCGTTACCGCAGCAGCGCTGGAATTTTTAGGCCCTGATTATGAATTTAAAACACAAGTAGGTCTGTGTGGCGATGCGCTTATTGTAATAGGCAGCGGCGACCCATTATTAGGCGATAAAATTACCGATGTAAAGTATGGTCGAAAAACCAACTGGATTTTTGAAGACATAACCACAGTGCTAAAGAAAAACAACACAAAAACTATTAAGGATATTATTGTTGACAGCAGCATATTTGATGATGAGCGAGTACATCCAAACTGGCCTGCCGAGCAGCTCAATAAGTGGTATGCCTGCGAAGTATGCGGCCTGAATTACAACGGCAATTGTATAGACATCGCTGCAAAAAATACCGGCGGAAAAGTAACCGTTTTCGTCGAGCCGAAAACAGACTATGTTAAAATCACAAACAAGGTAAAACCAATTTCAAAGGGTGCAAGTATAATAGGCTCATACAGAAAACAGGAAATTAATAAAATTGTTGTTCACGGCAAATGCAAAAAACAAATAGAGCCGTTTGCCGTCGCTATTGAAAGACCAGCCGCGTTTTTCGGGTTCTTATTAGCCCATAGCCTGAACAAAGCCGGTATAAACGTGCAAGGCCAACTCATCGAAAAAGAACTGGACAGCAATTGTAATTTCAAGGAACTTGCCGAATACAACACACCGCTCGCTGATTGTCTTGCCAGGTGTAACAAAAACAGCTTCGGTTTAGCAGCCGAGGCACTGCTTAAAACCATTGCTGCCAACACTAATCCATATAAAAAAAACGGAAGCTGGGCCGAGGGACAAAAAGCAGTTTCACATTATCTGCGCAGCATTGGAATCGATAAAAAGGAATTTTTTATCGATGACGGCAGCGGCCTGAGCAGAGATAATAAACTCAGCGCAAATGCCGTAACTACAGTATTGCTCTATGTTTACAAAAGCAAAAACCGACAGCTTTTTAAGGACTCACTTGCGGTAGGGGGGGTAGATGGTACAATCGCAAAATATTTCAAAGAAGAAAAATACAAAGGCAGAATTTTCGGCAAGACCGGTTATATCGGCGGCGTTAAATCCTTTTCAGGGATATGCGCCACCGAAGAGGGGGATTATATTTTTTCCATCCTGACAAATAATAACTTCAAAAGCCGCAAACCAATCAACGATATAGCAAAAGCAATCTTCGAAAATTAGGGCCGAAGGTACACTATTGGGCCGTTGGAGTAAATCCTTTTTTCCCAATCCGGCTTAACCGCCGAACGGTAAAGGGCTTCTTCGAAAAATTCAGGCTCCGGGCCGAATATCACTGCAGCCGGCGGTGACTTTTTAACTAATGCCTCAAGTCCTTTAGGGCCTGTGGTGTGGCTGATTTCACGGTCGCCAGGCGAGAGAAAATCGGCAATCCTGTAAACAAACAGGCCTGCTGAAAACTCTCTATAAATATCGCAGCCGCCCTCGAGCGCATAAAGCGGCGACAAAGTAAGTATTAATTTCGAGTTCTGAGTTTCGATATTCTCGGCTATATCTCTTGAAATCCTGTGCAGCTCAATTGGAATCCACTCCTGCGGTTCAAAGACCTTCCTTGCTCTGCTTACGACAGCCGGGTTTGAAACAACCGAAATAACTACACAAGCAGATATTACGACACAAACAATTTTAAAATGTATGTTAAAGTTGATGCTGTCTGCTGATTTTCTTAGGTAGAGCAGCGGATAAGCCAGACCGATTACTAAAAAGGGTACAGGCATCGCCAGGTATTGCTTCCACATCGTTATGGGGATAAAAGCGATTACAAAAAAGACAACCGGCAGCAGGGCGGCAAGTAATACGTTTTTTTCTTTTAATATATTTGGTTTTCGGCTGTGCCAAATAACCGCAGAATAAAGATAAATCGTCAGGATAATGAGTAAAAGATAACCGGGCGTGGTCAAAGAATTATATGTCAGAGCCCATTTATTGTAAGCCAGACCTATTTTACGAAGCCATTCCCCGTTGAGCATAGGAAACCAGAAAAGATTTAAAACAAAAGCTCGCGGAGCTGAAATTATTGTCCAGACAGGCCAAATCAAAACTAAAGCTGTCGCAGCCAAAAACGGCAGAACTCTCTTAAACCTTTGCTTTAGCGACTCGGCAGATTGGTAAAACAAAAAAGTGAAAAACAATAGCTGCACCAGCACCGTTGTTATCCGCATAAAGGTTGCCAAAGTCAGCAGGGCACCGATGCCGGCAATCCGCCAATACTTTGACTTCCGCTTAAAGTCAGTAGATATAAATAACAGAAAAGACAGCACCGCAGCCAATATTACAACATCGTGGTTCCAGGCATAGCCGCTGGCATAATCGACAAACGGGTTAAACACATACAGCACCGCACCCGCCAATCCCAGCAGCGTTCCGGAAGCTGGAAATGATTTAAAAATATATCGATACAATCCCACAATGCACATCATTACAAAGACGTCACAGATAACCGAGAGTATTCTGCCGACAAGTAGATAATGGGTTGTGTTCAGGACCTTAAACAAAACCGCACAAAGCAAAGGATGATACGGCATTTGGGCTACGTATGAAAAATCTCTGTAAATCACCTTACCTTCGGCCAGCAGGGCCCCGGCCGTGCAGTACATATGCTCATCACGCCCAATTGGCTTGGTCATACTATTCGCAAAGATTGTAACTGCAAGGGCGATTACTATTAAGACAGCCAAAACATTTCTGATTGCTGGGGGCATCTAAAAACTCAATTTTGTATCTATTGATAATACTACCATTCAGTTAAGTCACCGACCAGTTCCTCGACCAGGTCCTTCATTGTTACTATGCCGACAGGCCTTTCTCGGCCGGCATGACCGATTCTTGTAACCAAGACGGTTTTCTCGTTTTCTTCCTGCATAATATTTATCGCATCGATAACAGCAGTATTTGCGCCAAGTTCTCGGATTGGCTTTATAAAATTATGCAAATCCGCCGACTCTTCCACCGAGCTTAACGCCTCGTAAATATTTATGAAGCCGACAATATTTGAAACCCTGCCCTCATAAACAAGCAAACGTGTAAATGCACATTCCTTTAATTTACTCATAAGGGCCGACGTATCGGAATTGACTTCGACCATCTGTACTTTGTTAATCGGTGTCATCACTGACCTTATACTGATATTTGACATACTCGCCAGGCGATTTATGATAGCAGTTTGGGTGGGGCTGAGAAAACCCTCCTCATGCGTATCACGCAGAAGGGCCCTGATTTGGTGCCTTTGTGTACTGGCTATAGCTGTTCGTGAAGAGTCAGGCAAACCTGTCAACCGCCCAAAGAAACCGGATATAAACTTCAGAAGCGGCACTATCGGGCACCAGGTAAGAAGCTTTTTGAATGAGAATAAGAACGGTGCAACATAAGGCATAAGCAAATCGGCGCGATAGAAGAAAATGCTTTTAGGAAGCAAATCGGAAAATACGAATAACATTGGTGCCGTTATCAAGGTAGCAAGAAATTCGGCCGTGTGCACAGAGCTCACCCGCCTTAACAACATATAAGTAACGATACTTGTAATAATATAGTACGACAGATTAGTGCCTATTAATATTGAGATGAGCAGACCGCCGCTGTCACGCAACGCTTTGGCGAGAATCACAAATGAAAATTGCTTCTGTTCGATGCCGAGTCGCAGCCGAAGCCGACTGAGCTGGTATATACCTGTTTCGGCGCCGGCGAAGAGGCCGGCCAGAAACATAAAAAACAAAACCACCGGTATTAATATCATCCCGTCAATCACTCCCAATCGGCTCAAGGGTTAATATTACTGTTTCAATTCGGTGCTTTTGCACTCGTTCGACGGTAAATTTCAAATTCTTCAGGTGGGCAATGTCACCGGCTTTGGGTATTTTGCCAAGCAGGGCGGTTACCAAACCGGCAATTGTTGAAATACGCGTCTGGACAGGGTCGATACCGAAACTCTGGGCCCAGTCGTGAATAGCCAGATTACCCGCCAGCCGGTATTCGAGAGCTCCTATCTGTTCGATAGGCTTAATTCCGGCTGTTGCTTCGATGGGCCCAAGCAGCTCTTCTACTATATCTTCGAGACAAATCGAGCCTGCAATACCTCCGTATTCATCCACCACTATTGCGGTATCGGTACGTCTCTTGAGGAAAAATTCCAGCAGCGATTCGACCGTTTTTTGTTCCGGAACGAAATGTACTTTCTGAACGAGCTTGTCCACCGTCGTACCTGCTTGAAGCAAAAGTTGGCGAAGATGAACCAGCCCGACTATATTATCTATCGTCCCGGCATATACAGGCAGCTTCGTCAGATGATTTCTCTGTATTATGTCACGCACTGTCCTGTTCGAATCTGTTACAGAGCAGGCAATCATATCGACCCTTGGCTGCATAACATGGCGGACCTTGAGCAGGCCGAGTTCGACAATTTCTCCGAGAAGTTTGTTTTCATCGGCGCTAATCAGTCCACGTTTTCGCACTTGCTCGATAAGTGTCTTGAATTCGCCTGTCGTTATTGCTTTGGGATGTTTGGCCGGCCCGAGAACCAGCCGAAGCACCGGCTCCACTATGAAAAAGCGAAAGACAAATATAAAAGGGGTAAATATCTGAAGGATTAAAAACACCGGTGCCGCAGCAGCAACAGTAAAAGGTTTTGAATTCGAATAAGCTAAGGATTTCGGCAGTATTTCACCAAAGAGTACCAGTAAGCAAAAGCTAAGAATCGCGACAACTGCTGCTGCACCGGCGCCGGCCTGTCGCTCAACTCTGACCACCAGTACACTGGCAACGGCGTAAAAAAGAATATTGACCGTCATATTTCCAAACAACAGACAGCTAAGCAAACGCCCAGGCCTGCCCAGCTCCTGCGCAGCAAGGTTTTGAAGCCTGTGTTTGGATTTCTCAAGCAGGTTGATTTGCCTGCGGGAGAGATTAAAAAATGCAGTCTCAGAACCTGAAAAAAACGCAGAACAACCAAGCAGCACAACCATCAAAACCGGTTCCCAGATAGATTTTACCGCGCTTGCAGCTCCCGCGATATGGCCAATATATTGGTAAACTTCAGCCACTCTTTGCTAATACCTTACTGCGAATTTGGCACCATTATTTCAAACTTTGTCGGACCGGCCGGCTTCGATTCGACCGTTATGGAACCATTATACGAATCTATCACTTTTTTGCAAAAGGCAAGACCAAGGCCGCTGCCGCGACGACCAGATGACGATTCTTTCCCCGACTTCGTGCTAAAAAACGGCTCAAAAATATTCTTTAAATCGGCTGGCTCAATCCCGCAGCCGGTATCGCAAACTCTTATCCGTACCATCTTACTGTTTTCCTCTGCGCTGATGGTCAGGCTCCCTCCGCCCGGCAGCATCGCATCCCGCGCGTTAAGAATCAGATTCATTAGAACCTGTTGAATCTCAATACCCACAGCCCGGATTGTCAAATCTTCCGGAATCCGGATATCCACACTTATCCCGTCCCTTGAAAAGTCCCTGCAAAGACAGCTAAAAATCTCATCCACCAAAGTAATCAGCTTAACATCTTTCTTCTCCTGGCTCTGGCCGTTTGCCATAGCAAGCATACTTTCCATAATCCTGGATGCACGTTCACAATTCCGGACGGTTTTTTGAAACGCCTTTTCTGTCAGTGCCTTATCCTCAGGGTTTTTCAGCGCAAGGGCTGCATAAGTGGACAGCGGCGTAAGAAGATTATTAATCTCATGAGCTATCATACAGGTGGCTGTGCCTATGTTGGCAAGGGCCTGGAGCCGGCTCATTTGGCTTCTTAAAGAATTATTCTCCTTTTGTTGATTTGTTACATTTCTGTGCAAAGAAAGGCGTTTTTCGATAATACTTGTCAATTGTCGGCTCCTGATATAAAATTACCTGTCTGGTCGTTAGTATTTAATATATCGACTTTTAACGTGCTTTTTCTTGAGTTGTGACATCGCCTGCAGTTGCAGCACGCGAAAAATGCAATACACAGTACGAACAATGAATAAACAGCAGATTTTAGAAGAGCTTTTGGCATTGTTGGAGGCAAATGGCGTTTCAATCCGCGCCGAACCCCTTGGCGGAAGCGGCGGGGGGCTGTGCACTATAAAAGGAGGAACTGTTTTCTTCGCCGATACACAGGCACCATCAGCCGAAGTCGCAGCACTTTGTGCCGAAGCTGTCTCGAAAATAGTGGATATTGAAACGGTATATATAAAACCGGAGGTCAGACAATTTATCGAAAATTACAGCAATCAAACCACCTGAAATGCAATGCCGACAGAAAAGGAGCAGTGAAAAATGGCAGATAAAAAAGTGGCTGTTATGGTGGACGAAATGTATCAGGTCCTTGAAGTCTGGTACCCTTATTACCGCCTCAGGGAAGCAGGATTCGAAGTTGATTTTGTTGCAGCCGAGGCAAAAAAAGAGTATCATTCAAAAGAAGGGCTTCCCTGTGTCTCGAAAGTTTCAGCAGCACAGGCCAACATCGATGATTACGATTGTATGATTGTGCCGGGTGGTTTTGCCCCTGATTTTATGCGAAGAAATGCCGACGTTATAAAGTTTGCGAAAGATATGGTAAACGCCGGCAAGGTTATAGCGGCTATCTGCCACGGTGGATGGCTGTTGTGCAGCACGGAAGCTTACAAGGGCAGAAAAGCCACCTGCTTTATGGCAATTAAGGATGATATTAAAAACGCCGGGGCAGAGTATGTTGATGAGCCGTGCGTTGTGGATGGAAATTTGATAACATCACGCAGACCGGAAGATTTGCCGGCCTTTTGCGCCGAAATTTTGAAGGCCATCGGTAAATAATAAACAGTTAGGAGTAATCTCTTATGAAGCGGACTAAACCTGAAAAAAATGAAAATAAAACACCGGTAGTACTGGTTGTTGACGATAATCAGCAGAATCTTGAGCTATTGCAGGCCTACCTTGAGGATATGGACTGTCAAACTGTCCCTGCCCAGGATGGAATTCAGGCACTGGATATTATAGCGAAGCAGCCGCCTGATTTGATTCTGCTCGACGTGATGATGCCGAAAATGAGCGGCTTTGAGGTCTGTAAGAGAATAAAAAACGACCCCCAGACCAATAGCATCCCTATCATTATGATAACGGCACTTACCGAATTCGGCGATATCGAACGCGGCCTCGATTCCGGAACAGACGATTTTGTCAGCAAACCCGTCAACAAACTCGAACTCATAACAAGAGTTAAAACGATGCTCAAGCTAAAGCATCTAAGTGACAAGCTCGAATGGACATTAGCATATTTACGCGAGATAGAAGAGCAGACCCAAAAGGAAAAATCAGATTAGGAGCGTTATTATGACCGAAAACAAAAAAATCAAAGGCCCCTGGGCACAGCGCTTTTTCGTAATCTTCTTGAGTCTTAT
>CAYXPG010000056.1:0-4796 GCA_964467205.1 uncultured Pirellulales bacterium
TTTTATCGAGCAATGACGGCGGCGGGCAAAGACGCTCCAATTCAACATCCGGATGAAGTGGGTGATTGAGAGCATTACAGGGCGGCTTCTTAGATATTGATTTTTTGGCCTTCTTTTGCGACGGACATTCCGGCACTGCGGATTTCTGCGGCGGCGGCGCTATCGGGGTCAACTGCCGGATTGGTATGGTTTAGATGGGTGAAGACGATTTTGCTGCGTTGGCTTTCCGGCAAATTCGCAAAGCGGCGAATTGACTCGCTGATAAATGGATGAGGGATTTCTTTCAAGTTTCTTTGAGGCAGCTCTTCGGCATCGTAGAAAGTACCGTCCACAATCGCCAGGTCAACGGAGGCAATTATCTGTTCAATACTTCTTTCCCAAAGCTGCCAAGCATCGATATCAGGCAAATATAAGATGGAGCGTTGTGGGCCTGTTATAATGAAGGCAAAGGTGTCAGTGTATTCATTTCGGTGAGGCACGTGGAGTGGAAGAATAGTTGTGTCTTCGGTAAGGGTTATTGTCTGTTCAGGCTTAATCCGGTTCAGGACGATGTTGCGGGAGCTCACTAACAAGTCCCAGGGGGCGTTTTTCGCCAGGAATTGACACATTTGCCTGGAAGCATAAACGGGTGTTTGCACGGATGAATACGCCTCTTTGCCGAGGTGCATCAGTCCGGTGTAATGACCGGTGTGAGCGTGTGTCAGAAAGATTCCGTCAAAAAGAGTCGTTCGCGTTTGCTCATTCAAGCTGATGGCGTTATTACGGTGGGCAAGGTCTAACTGCCGTTTGATATCAGGGGTTGCATCGACGAGCCAAGAGCTGCCTGCCCGTGGAGCTGTGATTAGTAGTGATGCGGTCATTCGGCGTAGTTTCGGGTTTTGACGTGCCGCTCGACAGTTCGGCCCATTGCATCCAATCTGAGGCAATCCGCCGTCCTGAACTGTTCCTAAAACGAGGACGAAAGGAACTGTGATATTACGCCGAGTTGTATTATTCGCTTGAGACAACCCGTACATTCACCGTACTAAAGTTAATGATTTGTATCACTTTAGTTGATACAGTTGCGTGCTTATTTAAGCCCCTCAACTTCCTCCGTGTCTGTGTATTTTTCACAGGCTTTCTCCAAATTGACGTCACTTATATTTGCCAGCGTACAAAGCCAGGCGAAAACATCGGCAAATTCTTCAGCTTTATTGGTTTTGTTATCGGAGGCCAAGGCGGTAGCCAGCTCACCGACTTCTTCAATAAACCACATAAACGTGGTCGAGACCCCTCTTTCGGTGTCACGTTTACCGTATCTTTCCAAAATCAACTGTTGAAATCTGCTGATTTGCATAGTTTTGTCAGAAGAGAAGTCATTAAACCAAATCTGCGAGTTTTGCCTTATCATAGGTGCTTCTGGCCTGAGCAATCACTTTTTCATAGATTTGTTCAGTTTTGACACTGAACTTTTCTCTACCTGTCTGCTCAACCAAATTCAGTTGACTAATCATCGGGCCGTCAACGGCTTCGATAATGTTTAGCAAAGTGATTTTTTTTGCGGGTCTAGCCAGTGAGAAGCCACCTCTTGGTCCTCTTTTGCTTCGCAGAACGTTCGTTTTAACCAGTTGCTGCAGTATCTTGAGCAGGTATTCCAGAGGAATATCATACTTTTTAGATATGCTTTGAGACAAAATAATCTTTTGTTCCTGATGCTTGGCGATATACCCGACCGCCAGCAGAGCATATCCTGTGGATCTACTAATTTTCATTTTCAATCTCCTTCAATTTTTTCCAAACCGGCCAAAAATATATTTTTTTTTACAATTGCAACTATTTCCCCTCAATTTATGTTCGTCGAGTTGGATTTGTTGTCAATAGCTACATTATTGAGACATCATTGGCGACAGTCAAAAACAGTTAAATTACCACCCTGTTTAGGGCAGTTACTTATTATATAAGCAACATTTGAGATTAACGGTTAAACGGTTAACTTCTTTTTTAATAAATAATTACAGCAAAAAAGCTGAAGTTTTGCCTTTGTTGCTGCCCTGGCATTTCCTTATGCTTCGGTGTGCCCAAGTTAGATATGTCATCAGTTGAGAGTCAACAATAACTCATCAATCATTTTCCTTAATCCGACCCAAAAAAGCAAGTAATCTTCCACAAGAACACTTAATTCTACTCTGAAAGTTCAAGTCGTCAAATAAATAATGCAAAATTTTACAATTTCCCCGGATTGAAAAAACTTGACATCTTATCCATTCTGATATAAGATTCTATATTCGTTTACGGTTTTTAGGGAGATTGAAATGGCTACGCTTGAGCCGAAAATAAGTGTTGAGTATGCCGATGACACAACGATAATTACTTTTATGGCCGAGAAGATACTCGAAGATAAAGACATTCGGTTACTTCAAGAGTCTATACTGTCTGTTGTTGAGCAAGGAGATGGGATAAAGCTGATTTTGGATTTTTGCAATGTTCAGTTCTTGTCTTCGGCTGTTTTAGGACTCTTAATAAGGGTCAGTAAAAAAATCTATGAGCGTAACGGCAAATTGAGACTGTGCAATATAAACCCGAAGATATACAAAATATTCAAGATAACCCGTCTGACGAAGATTTTCGATATATACGAGGATTTAGACAGTGCTGTCGAAAGCCTATCCGTAGAGGATTAGGCGACAACCTTTTCTATTCTTATCGAGAGTAAGACAACAGGTGAAAGCCAGAAGGTTAAACAGCCGATAATTTGAGATGTGAATTTGTCTTTGCAGAATTATTGCAAAGGTTTTTTGAAATGAGATAAATTTATGGCGTCCACGACACCAAACACCTGCTCATTAATGGTCGAGAGCAAACTATCCGCTGTCAGCGGCGTATATAGTCTTATCCTGTCCGAATTAGAGGCCAACAGCTATGACTCGGATGGTGTTTTTTCAGTTCATCTTGCTTTAGAAGAGGCATTTGTTAATGCGGTTAAACATGGTAACAAGAATGACCTGGCGAAAAAGGTTAAAATTGAATATTCGGCAAGTTCAGACAAAGCTGAAATAGTTATAACAGATGAAGGAGCGGGTTTTGACCCGAGTGCTGTTCCAGACCCGCGTTACGGTGAAAATCTTTATAAGGCCAATGGTAGAGGATTGCTGCTTATGCGTTCATATATGGATGTGGTTGAGTTCAATAAAAAAGGTAATCAAGTGCGTATGGTCCGTTATAAAGACAAAAGTCGCAGGAAGACAGGGGCGTAGGAGACCGAAGGATTCAATTGTGAGGTGAGGTATAGGAGGAAAGAATTACAAGATGTTTGAAAAGGTTTTGCTTCTTTTCAGCTGCACGTTTGTTCTGAGTGGATGTGTGTTTACAGATGAGCCGATGCCGAAGATTACGCATATTTATAGTTCAGAACTGGTTGAGCCATTACCGCCAAAGCCGACAAGAATTACTTATGGAAATATCCCGAAGAGCTGGATTCCCGCTTTTGAAATAGAGAAGAAATGGACGGCTATAATTATACATCATTCAAACACGAAAAATGGAAATGCAGCAATATTTGACAACTATCACAGAGAGCATATGCATTGGGACGGCGTTGGTTACGATTTTGTTATAGGCAATGGAACCGACAGCGGTGACGGGCAGGTCGAGGTAACATACCGCTGGAGGGAGCAAAAAACAGGTGCACACTGCGGCGGCACAGCCGGAAACTGGGCAAATAAAGAAGGGATTGGAATCTGCCTTGTTGGTAATTTTAATGCAGCAGTTCCCACAAGACGACAAATGCAGTCTCTTGTTAAGCTGGTTCGCTTTCTTCAAAGTCGCTACGGCATTCGAAAAAGTCGTATTTACGGTCATGGCAGCACTCCGGGAGCACACATAACCGATTGTCCCGGGAGAAACCTCTCGCTGGCCAGGCTCAAATCAATGCTTAAATACTGAGCAGAACGGTCTCCTGGTTTTTTGCAGTTTCGGACGTCCCATAACCCCATATTCGAAGTCAAGAATTGTGCTTTCTTGTTCAAATTAAGCTGTGATGCAGCAACATCAGGAAAGTCGAGGCATAATTATACCGAGGTGATTAGGAGTATTATTTTGCCAAACAATTAAGACGAGGAACCGGTTCCAATGAATATGTATGACTCATTATTTTCGGCAAGTTTTGTATTAAATGAACAAATAGCGAGGCAGATATTTGAGATTCTTCCCGAACAGGGTCCTATTATGGTGATTATGGACAGAGACGGCCATATCTGGCCAAGCGACTCAGAAGGATTTTCCGGGTTGAATATCGAGGAGTCATTTTTGCGAGAACTTTGTGCCAAAATCGACGACGGCGCCGAGCCGGTTGTTACTCAGGTAGCTGACTTTAGCCTAATAGCCTCCCAGTTGGCTACCGAGCAGACGAATTGCGGTTATGTAGTAATCGCCCTTCCACGATACAGCCCTGAGTCAACGCTGATAAATATCGACCTGATAGAAATATTACTGAATCAAATAGGTCTAATAGCCAAGCTGATAGAAAAAAACAATCAGCTTTATGAACTTCAGATGAAGTATTTCAACGAGTTTGGCCGGGATGAAACAAGTTTAAATTAATTAGAATTTATCCTGCTGCTCCATTTCAATCATTCACTTTTAATCGTACCTGCTTAATATATTTTGTCAGAGGGGGACGATATTTCAGGTTTTGCAGAACTGTGTGAAAAAGGTGTGCTAAAAATCTCCTTTAGCTGCTCTGCTCTTACTAGAAGAGAATAATCTAAATAAGAAAGGTAAAGTTTGGATTGCTTTTAAGGGTTTGATTGGTATAATTA
>CAYXPG010000056.1:4896-10560 GCA_964467205.1 uncultured Pirellulales bacterium
TGCGGTGCCTATCTGTTTGGCACTGACGGCATTGCCATTCGACAGGCGCAGATTACATTCAAAAAGGGTTTCATCGAATGTAAGAAACCGCATCTGGAGACGGCCGGCCTGTCACTGCTGTGGCCGGTAGATGGTTTTGGTCAAGTACTTTTAAGTACCACTTGTCTGCCTGAGCGTAAACGTCCATACAATTTGAACGTCGAAATAGCTCGTTCAAAACTGATGCAAATAATCAATAGGCGCGAGGACTGGTCATTCTTTGGCAACATAAAGGGGCTGGAAGGTATTTCCAAAGAGGCGCACGATTTGTTTATTCGGGCAATCCAAAATAACACCGACCCATCATCGGCGTCTAAATTAGCAGACGAGTCTCTTAAAAGAGCTATGGTATATTCAGAGAAGCTGGCAAATGAACAGGCAGAGTCGCTCTTCGAGACAAGAAACGAAAACCATGGATTTGGTCGTGGGTGTCTCGGCTGCAAAATCGACCCGAAGCAAATTGGCAACGCAGAATACGTTGATAAGCTGCTGGGATTGTTCGGTTTTGTGACGATACCAATAAGCTGGTCTCAGATTGAGCCAAGCAAAGGCAGTTACGATTTTTCAAGTGTTGACGGATGTCTTGAGGCACTTAGCAAAAAGAGGGTTGCCATTTGCGCAGGCCCGCTGCTTTGTTTTTCGGAATCGTATATTCCAAAGTGGCTGCTGCGCGGCAGGATGGGGTTCGAAAAGATTCGCGAAGCTGCATACCAATTTGTTTCAGAAGTTGTCAGTCGGTATTCGGGCAGTATCCGAGTATGGCGTGTAATAAGCGGTCTGAATGCGAATAATTACTTTGGATTCAACTTCGAGCAGATACTGGAGATGACCCGTGCGGCTAATATGTCGGTAAAACAGGACAGCGAGAGGTCTGTGAAGATAGTGGAGATTAGCAATCCCTGGGGTGAATATTATGCAACAAAAGTCAATACAATTCCTCCCTTAGTATATGCTGATATGGTTGTGCAAAGTGGGATTAATTTTGATGCATTCGGTTTACAGATGCAATTGGGTAAGAATGAAGGCGGTATGCATATTCGAGATATGATGCAAATATCTTCGGTTTTGGATTACTTTGGGCCGATAGCCAAGCCTTTGTATATCACGGAGGTTGCGGTTCCGAGCGAGAGCGGCAAAGGACTGTATGCCGGCACAAGTGCCGGAGAGTGGCATGGACAATGGGGCCAATCCCAACAGGCTCAGTGGATTGAACAGTTCTATAAGATAGCACTTAGCAAACCATTTATTGATGCAGTTACGTATTCGAATCTGACAGACACCAAAGACAGTACTATAGCCAACAGCGGATTATTGAGCAGCCAGCTCGAACATAAGAAATCATATCAGACCCTGAAGAAACTTCGTAGTGTGATTTTCCATCGATAAATTATAAGTGGATGTCCGATAGTGGGAACCCTCAACGATATGGTAAGCAATAAAGTTTATCAAACAGATACAGGAAAGAACAAGATTCAATCATTTGCAGGGTCTCCATTTGTTATAGCTGTGAGTGTTTGCGTTCTGCTTTGTGTTGTTTTTGCTGTTTCAAAGACTTTCGATTGGCAAGAATCGTTTGAGATTGAGCTGGAGAGCCAAATTAATCCAAATAAAGCGCCGCCGGCAAGTCTGGTGAGATTGCCGGGTATCGGAGTGGGACTGGCAGGGGCGATAGTGGATTACCGTGAGAATTTCAGCGGCAAAGGCGGCAAGAGGCCGGCTTTTGAAACTATCGATGATTTGCAGAAAGTCAGGGGGATAGGGCCGAAAAAGGCAGAGAGTATGAAGGAATGGCTGAAGTTTGAATAAAGCCGTAGGGAACAAAAGAAATGGATGAGTGGGAAGTAAGTAAGCCGCTTGGACAGTGCTGCGGTACCGGTAAGAAAATTGAATACGGGGAAGAATACTTCGCTACTTTGGTAGAGACCGAAGAAGGACTGCAAAGACGGGATTACTGCAGCGATTATTGGCAGAAGGAAAAGCCGGACGTGTTTTGCTACTGGAGAACCAAACTGCCGAATCCCGAACAGAAAAAGCAGATATTCGTCGATGACGAAATGCTGATGGCCTTCTTTGAACGATTAGAGCGAGAGAGCGAGCAGGAAAAAATAAACTTTCGGTTCGTTCTGACGTTAGTTTTGATGCGGAAAAGACGGCTGAAATACGATTCGACCAAAACCGAGGACGACAGGGAAATCTGGCGATTGAAAGTGACCGGTGAAAAAGAATTCGTTGAGGTAGTAAACCCACATCTTGATGAAGAGCAAATCGAGCGGTTATCGTCACAGATAGGTCAGATATTACAGGTAGAATTATAAGTAGAATTCAGTGGATAGAGGAAGAACAAAGTAACCGTGGATTTTGAGGATTACACGGATTCGGAGCCTGTACTAAAAAATGAGAAGAAAACTTTTTGCGTCCTTTGCTCTGATAATATTTATTTTGGGTGGGTGTGCGCCTCCTGCCCGAAAACCTGTATTAATCTGTCCGGGCAAAAAATCGGCGGCTGAGTCATTGGGTTTACTGAAGGTTTACGCAGAAGATGCCAAATCGATAAAAGCTAACGGCAAGTGCCTTGCGAAGATTTATTCTGAGGGGAAAGCCAGGCCTCATAAGAAAAATTTTACTGTGAAGCTGTGGTTTAGCCCGCCAGCAGAAATCAGACTTCTGGGTAACGTTGCTTTTAACCCAAGAGGGATTGACGTTGGGGCCAATGAAAGTGAGTTTTGGCTTGCGATGAAGCCCAAAGAAATCGGCAACAGTTATTTTTGGGGCGAATGGTCAGATGGAGCCGGTTTTGGAAAGCTGAAAATCGGGCCTGATATTCTGCTTGACGCTTTCGGTATGGCAGAGGTCGATGAGAAAATAAGCTGGATTTTGTCAAACGAAGGTGCTTATGATGTGCTTACGGGACGAAATGAAACTGATGTGATAGTAAAGAAAATATATATTTACAATTGTGACGAACGGATTAGAAAAATTGAATATTTCGGCGGCAATGGAGAAGTTGCAGTTGTTCTGGAGATGGAGGAGTATGTCGATATTTGTAAAGGTGTTCAGGTTCCCAAAATAATTAAGGTGGTAAGCTTTAGCGGTGGTGATACTGAGGACTCGTTTAAGATTACTCTCGATTCGGTAAGGCAAAAGGATTTTGATGAAAAGTTACGCAAAAAGCTTTTTACTCGCCCCGAGCCGAGAGGTTTTGAGCGTAAATACAGAATCATAAAAGGTGAGATTATTGAGCAGACATTGTGAGTAATTAAAAAGAATGGGTTTTGTTTATGAGCAGGATAAATTTGAGAGAGAGAATCAGGCAGGGTCTTTTTTTGCTGGATGGGGCAATGGGGACGGAGCTGATTGCGCGTGGTGTTGAGGCAGGGGTATGTAATGATTATCTTAGTATCGAGTCGGCTGATATTGTTGGTGACGTTTACCGCTCTTTTCTTCTGGCAGGCAGCGATGCGGTCCTTACGAATACATTCGGAGCAAATAAATATGCCCTGGGCCGGCATGGATTTGCCGACAAGGTCAGAGAGATAAACACGGCGGCGGCCGAAATAGCCCGCCAGGCGGCGGGTGAAGAAAAATATGTTCTTGGCGACATTGGGCCGACAGGGGATTTTCTTGAGCCTTTGGGGGAGCTAAAGGCAGATGAATTAAAGGATGCTTATGCAGAGCAGGCAGCGGGGCTTTTGGCCGGTGGTGTGGACGGATTTATCATCGAGACAATGACGGCGCTTGATGAGATAACAATCGCAATCGAGGCGGTTAAATCGGTCTGTGGGGAACTGCCCGTGTTTGCATCGATGGCCTTCGATAAGGCAGGTGACGATTTTAGAACGATGATGGGTGTTGACGTTGAAAGTGCAGTTGCCAAAATTGTTTCGCTGGGTGTCGATGCAGTCGGATTTAACTGCGGCAAAATGTTACTTGATGAATATGTGGAGTTGGCAGATAAAATAGTTTTATCGGCGAGGGCCATAAGTGGTGAGGTGGTGATTTTAGCTGAGCCAAATGCGGGCAAGCCTGAATTGATTGAGGGCGAAGCGGTTTATAAGGTGCTGCCCGATGATTTTGCAGCGGCGATGGGAAAAATACACTCGGCTGGTGTGAATATCATCGGCGGCTGCTGTGGGACTGGCCCGGCGCATATTGAAGCTGCGGCTAAACGGCTAAGATGATTTTGCAAGTCTTTTCTGTTTAGGCGGTGTCCAGTAACTTTGTTATTTGTTGTATGGTTTTTTTTGTTGCACCCTGGTTTTTTTTGATTATCTCCCGGCCGTTTTCGGCGATTTGCCGGGTAAAATCAGGTTCTGTGAGGCACTTCCGAATTGTTTCAAGTAAGGCGAGTTTATCTTTTACTAAAATTGCCCCCCCGCCGGCAAGAAGTACATCGACAGTTTGGCTGAAGTTGAAGGCGTGAGGGCCGAAGAGGGTGCATTTTCCGAGTGCGGCGGCCTCGGTCATATCCGAACCGCCCATCGGCACAAGGGAACGCCCGACAAAAATTATAGCTGCAAGTGAGTAGAATTTTCTTAAATCGCCCATTGTGTCGCCGAGGATGACTACATCGGAGCTCGATTGAGCTGTGTCCATTTGGGCATTTTTGGTTGAATCTTTGACCTGACTGTAACGGATTAAAGGGAAACCGGCCTGCTCTATTAATTGTGCCACCTCGTCAAATCTTTCCGGTTTGCGCGGGACGATTGCCAGGCGCAGGTTGCTGAATTCGTCCTGCTGCTTCAGAGTCTGGTAAGTATCAAGGAGTATTTTTTCTTCATCGTTTCCTGTGCCGCCTGCGACCCATAATTTTTCATCTCCGATACCAAGCTTGGCAGCAAGGGTATCGGCACCTTCGATTTTATCGGTAATTTGGGCGGTGTCATATTTTAATGAGCCGGTAACAATTATTTTTTCGGCTGGTACGCCTACCTCGGAGAAACGCTGAGCGTACCGGTCGGTCTGTGCGAGCACAAGAGACAACTTTTCGAACATATTCTTGGTAATTGGTTTGAGCTTTTTGTATCCGGCGAAGCTCTTTTGGCTTAATCGGCCGTTGACCACAACTACAGGGATGTTTGACCGCTTTGCGATATGTACAAGGTTTGGCCAAACTTCCAGTTCCATCAAAAGGCAGAGAGACGGGCGGATATTGCGAAAGGCGTTGTACATTGTCCAGGAAAAATCGAATGGGAAGTAGAAGACTTTTAAGTCAGGGCTGAATAAGGTATTTGCACGGGCAAAGCCGGTGTCGGTAGTGGTGCTCATAACGATTTCAAAATTGTTGAATTTATTTTTCAGTTCTTCAACGATGGTTGTGGTAGCGTTGACTTCGCCGACGCTGACGGCGTGAATCCAGATGCATTTTTTTTGTGGATATTTTCGTGAGATTTTTCCCAGCCGTTCGGCCCAGCCTTGGCGATAGCGATTATGCACTACCATCCGATATAGCGCTATGGGGCTTATTGCCACAAGGGCCAGCAGATATACGCAGTCTATTATAAATCTCATTGGTTTTTCCGGATAACGTTCAAAACACAAATGATAATTACAAAATGCGATTGTGTCAAACAATAGCCGGATTAGCCAAATCGCTTCGCGGGAGGGATTTGATTGGGTTTGAATTGG
>CAYXPG010000057.1:0-10516 GCA_964467205.1 uncultured Pirellulales bacterium
AAAATGTTTCAAAATTTAAATACCTTTCTATACAGAAGGGAACCTATCAGACTATATTAATTATATTATAGCTCAAGCAACAATTATTTTCACTTTCTGCGGTCATCATAAGTCCTTAAGAGTTTTTGAGACAGTAAAAAATTATCTCAGGCCTTGAATTTTGCCAATTTTTTTGCACAATATGAACTAGGTTCCCCAAACGCGAACTATCGCGTTTGGGGGCCCCTTAAACTTATTCGACATATTGAAAAAGAGCGCCACAAATAACGAACAGAACAGCTTTAAGGAGCCGCTGCACCGACCAAGCGAAAAACGTAAAGCGAAAAATGCAAAACCATAGCTTAAAATTCAAAGCTTATCTAATTTTAAGTTTTACGCCATGATTTTCAGCTTTTAGCTTTAAGTTTTCAACTACTTTCCGACGACAGTGACAACTGGATACCCCGGAGCAGTGCCGATATGATTTGACCCCGTCAATCAAAACAACTCACTTTTTCGTCCACTTATCCAGCCAGTCGAGCACGGTCTGATGCCAGAGAATCGAATTGTTCGGCTTAAGTACCCAGTGACCTTCATCGGGGAAATAAAGCAGCTTGGCGGCAATGCCGAGACGGCAAAGGGCATTAAACGTAGCAATTCCCTGAGTATCCACTACGCGAAAATCCTGCGCACCGTGAATGACCAGCATAGGCGTCTTCCAGTTTTTAACATAGTGAACGGGATTGTGCTTTTCGTAACTTTGTGGATTTTCCCAGGGTGTGCCGATATGGTCCCATTCCGGGAACCACAACTCTTCGGTATCAAAATAGGCCATCCGTTCATCGAGATTACCATCGTGATTGACTAGGCACCTGAAGCGCTCAGGCCAGTTGCCGGCAATCCAGTTAATCATATATCCTCCGAAAGAAGCGCCTAATGCACTGACCCTGTTACCGTCCATCCACGGGTAGCGTTTCAGAGCGGCGGCGAGACCTTTTTGCAGGTCTTCAAAGGGTTTGCCTGCCCAGTCACCGCGGATGGAATCGGTAAAGGCCTGGCCATACCCGACCGAGCCGTGGAAATCCACCATAACCGCAGCATAGCCCGCTCCGGCATAGACCTGCGGGTTCCAGCGGTAGTGAAATCTGTTTCTAAAAGAGCCCTGAGGGCCTCCGTGGATTAGAAAAGCAACAGGGTATTTCCTGTCAGGTTCAAAATCCACCGGCTTCACAACATAGCAGTAAACCGTCTCATTATTCCAACCTTTGAAAGTAAACTGTTCATACCGGCCCATTCGGGCGGCAGTGATTTTCTCAGCGTTGATATTCGTAACTGAGCGCACATCAGAGCTATCAGGGCTGACTGAGTAAAGCTCCACAGGCGAATCCAGATTATTCAAGCCGTAAACAATGCGCCGGCCCGCTGCGGCAGGTGAACTTACACAGCTGTCCTTTATAATGGTACGAACATTACCGGTTTTTACATCGATGGCAAAGAGAGATTTTTGGCCTAAGTTAGAGGCCACTGTGTAAATCGTTTTGCCGTCCGGCGAAAAATAAATAGACGATGGCGAACGGTCCCAGTTTTCGGTTAAAATTCGCTCTTTGCCGTCAGGCCACTTTCTCAGGACAATCCGAAAGCGGTCGGACTCATAGCCTGCTCTGGCCATCGCCAGATATGCCAGGGTCTTTCCGTCAGGTGAGAAAACCGGCCCTGTATCCCAGGCCTGATTTTTCTCGGTCAGGCACTTCGACGGCTTCGAGCCATCGACAGAAACACAATAAAGGTCGAAATTCGTTGACCAGGCTTCTTTGCTGCCTGCAACACGTGCGGTAAAAATAATTTCCTTCCCGTCCGGCGTGAATGTTATCTCTTCCGGCCCACCGAAGGGTTTGGAAGGTGTATCGGCGTCCATACCAGCCATCACGTCCACCGGCTCGCCGCCTGCCAGCGGCATAACAAACAAATGACTGCGTCGGCCGTCTTTCCACGTGTCCCAGTGCCGAATAAAGATGCGCTCATAAATCCGCCCACTTGTTTTTTTCTGTTCAATTTCATCGAGTCTTTTCTTTGTGCACTCCATGTTGTTGCAGTCAGGGAAGACTTCCATAGTAAAAGCGATGTGCAGGCCGTCGGGCGAGATGAGAAGATTTGCTGCATCAAGGGGCAGTTCGGTAATCTGTTGGGCTTCGCCGCCGTCGATGCGGATTCGCCAGACTTGAGAAGAATCGCTGCGCTTGGATATAAAATAAATAGATTTGCCGTCGGCGGAAAACCGGGGATTAGAATCGTTTTCGGGATGTGATGTCAAACGGGTAAGGTCGGTCCCGTCGGAACGAACCATCCAGAGGTCGCTCCGGCCGCGGTCGGCTTCAAGGTCGGTTTTCCGCAGAACAAAAACAATCCACCCGCCGTCCGGCGAGACCTGCGGGTCGGAAATACGCTCCATAGCAAGTAAATCGTTCACCGAAAACGGGTGAGTAGATTCACACGGCCCCGAAGCAAACCCGGCACTTACACAAATAATCTGAAACAAAATTATTAAACGCATAATTTTCTCCTTAAATTCAAATGACACTTTATTCGTTACGTGTTATTTCAGTTGGGGGAGTGTTCGTCAGGCAGACGCCGGAAACGACTAATACCGTGCCGGTTAACTTCGTTAAATCGATAGCCTTATCAATTAAGCTTTTCAATATCTCCACTGAACACGGAACTAAACTTAGTCTTTCTGTTATCAAGTTCATAGCTTATCCATTCTAAATGACGCGCCGGTATTGATTAAAAGGATGATTCCTATGACAATCAAGCATGCATAAACACAATTATCGAATTTCCCCTTTGGGATTTTGCTATTGAGCCTGCCGCCCAAAAGAATTGCTATAAAGACAACAGGCAGACAAATCAAGTAATCCAGCAATACCTGTTGACTCCACAGGCCTCCAAGGCCATGTCCCAAAGCAATCATCAGCCCGGTCGGAAGAAAATAGCCCTGCAATGTTGCCCGAAATTTTTCCGGATTCCATTGTCTTAATGAGCCGTAAATAACAACGGGTGGGCCGTTGGTATTATATGCACCGCCTAAAATCCCTGCCAAAAAGCCAAAAATATACGCAAATCTGTCGTTTGCCAATGTGAACAATCTTGGCTTGAATATTCTGTAAAGAGAAAAAATGATTATCACAACAGCTAAAACAAGCTTCATTACATTATCGTACAGGCCTTTCAGCAGTAATATGCCAATCGGTATTCCCAGCAATGTAGAAACTATTAACATCGACACACTTTTGAAATGAACGTTCCGCCATTGTTTAATAAGGATAGTTATCGAAATAGTAACTGCAATTAACCCTACCAACGGCGTGGCAACATTTATTCCCACCGCCATAGCAAGCAGTGGCATCGCTATCAGGGCGTCGCCAAACCCAAACGTCGAACGTGTGAACGTCGAGATAAAAATAATCGGCACTACTATTGTTTGAAACGGTTCCATTTGTCCTTCAAGAAGTAAGTCTGTATGTCCTTTGGTGCGCCAGTTCGGTACATTAGTAAGCAATTTTTAGTTGATTATCAGGTATTTGTAAAGAGTTTATATTGACTTGGCGCTGGGGGTTTTGTTCGTCAGATAGACGCCGGAAACGACTAATACCGTGCCGATTAACAATGACAAGGTGACTGGTTCAGCAAGAATGAGAAATGCAAGTGTAACACCCCAAATCGGAACGAAGTTAATAAATAAACCGGCCTTGACCGGCCCGATTTTTTTTATCCCTTCATAGTACCATATGAAACCTATCACCGTTCCAAAAATCGCCAGGTAAAAAATACACAGCCAGTCTGTTACGGAGTAATGAAAAAGAGCGCTCATCATACCTTCAGCACATGCCGGTGGAAATAAAGCAACTGCGCCGATTGCGGATGCGAAAGAGACCAACACAAGCGGCGAGTAGTCGGTCATTAATGATTTGCCTATTAAAGAATAGGCCGTCCAGCTTAAAACACAAATAAACAGATAAAGTTCACCACGTCCCAGGCCGCCATTGACAATCTCAATCAGATTACCCCTTGAAATAACAATTGCCGCACCGGTTACCGAAATGATGATACCGATAATTTTTATTAGATGGAGTTTTTCCTTAAAGAGAAAAGATGAAAGAACAGCGATGAAGATGGGGCAGGTTGCGATGATGAGTGACGCACGGGAGGCTTCGATAATTTTGAGTCCCTTAAAGAAGAAAATATTGTATGTAAAGACACCGGTGGCCCCAAGAAGAATAACGCCGATGATTTGGGCGGGTTTTATTACAGGAAACTTTCCTTCGACCTTCCAGGTAACCAGGAAAAGGCAAACGGCTGCTTGCGCAAATCTCAAAAAAGAAGCTGAAAATGGTCCAACATTTTTGACAACAACTCTTCCGGCAATAAAAGTGCCTCCCCAAAATGCCGCCGTCAACAACAATTTTAAGTACAAAACATTCTTTTTTGGCTGCATAGGAAAATCTTTCGAATATACACCCGCGGCGGTTTTCGGTAATGCATCAGTTGGGCACTTGTGCAGTTACGGTGGTCTGCCCGCAGCAAATCAGGATTTTCCGGATTTGCTCAACTCTTCAATTGCACAGTCTGCGGCCAACTGCAAAGCGCTGCGAATTGCTTCCAACTGCTGCTGGTCGGGCCGGCCGGTCCATTCGTCCATCCAGAACTTTTTAAATTCTATACTCAGCACACACGCAGATTCAGGAAACGTCTGGTGAATCCAGTTAGCGAACCAGCCGCCGCTAAATTTGACATTCTCCCGCACGTCAAGCCGGCGACCGAGAAAATCAAACGCCCTTAACTCGGCCATAACAGCTTCAACAACTGATGCCCATCTCGCCCGCTCCATCGTGCCGGTCCCGACATTCACCTCTGGATTCAACGCTGCATCTGCGGCAGGGCCATCAGGACTTTCACGCCGATGATTGTAACTGTGAATATCGAAGACCACAAAGCTATTAACACGGCTTTTCAACTCTGTGAAAAGTCGTTGAACCTCGGCATAAAAACCATCATAAGCCTGCAGCGAGTGGTTAATTATCTGCTGCGATGGTTTTTCTTTCCAGACCTTCAGTCCCCAGGCATCTTCAGGCGTAAGGTAAACGGCTTTGTCGCGGGGGCGATTTAAGTCCACCTCGAATCGCGACGTCCGGACAATGGTATGATTTTGTGCGAAGTCAACCATTCGGCCGGTAAAAGGGTCTTCTTCCCTGAGCCGGCCGGATTCTGAAAGTGCCATCATCTCAGCGGCCTGCTGACTTACCATATTGCCATTGTGAATAGCCGTTGCAACAAAGGGACAGTCGAGGTTTTGAAATTTCCATATAACATTTTGATTCTTCATACAGGCAGGTATTATATTGACGCTGAAGAAAAATAGCAAAACAAAACAACTGTTGCATATCGCAAATTCTGAGACTTTAAGTTTGTCCTTTGTGATGACGGGCGACGGGGTTCCCCAAACGCATTATTTTGCGTTGGGGGGGCTCCCCTGATTCATTCGTGCCGAAGAGATTCAATCGGGTCCACATTGGCAGCGCGATAGGCCGGATACAAACCGAAAATTAATCCGACAGTCGCACTAATACCAAAAGCCAATACTAATGAGCCGGCTGTAACTACCGTCGGCATATTGCCAAAATATGTTACAAAAAACGGGATACAAGTGCCTAAACAGATTCCAAGAATGCCGCCGGCTATCGTCAGCATCAGCGTTTCCGAGAGAAACTGGATAATAATATCGCGCTTTCTTGCGCCAAGGGCCCGGCGAATGCCAATCTCACGCGTGCGCTCACTGACGCTGGCCAGCATAATATTCATAATACCTATTCCCCCGACTAAAAGCGAAATTGCTGCGATTGAGCCGAGCACAATACTGAAGATGCGTTTGGTGCGAGCCGCTTGACGCAACAGCTCCAAGGGCACGACTATCTGGTAGTCGTCCTTCTTGTGAAAACGGCTCAACAGCGTGTCCAGAATATCCCGTGTCGGCAAAACTTTATTCATTTCATCAACTTTTACTATTACCTCCTGCAGTTCGACCTTTTCAATATTCCGTCCGGTTTCACCGCTAAGCTGTATTGATATTTCTCCGAAACGGTCCTTAACGGTAGTCAGCGGGATATAGATAGCCCCAACGTTCGCACCGCCCATAGCCCGCTCTACGGGAATTTCACCTCCAAAACTATCTGCGCTTGAGATAGCAGTTTCTGTGCTTACAATACCTATCGCCCGGTAATAATCTCCGGCTATCTTGACATCTTGGCCCAATGGGTCGTCAAAACCAAACAACTCTTTGACCACTCTCTCATCAACTATACAAACACCTTGTTTATGGTGCATATCGATAGAACTGAGAAACCGCCCAAGCTTGAGCTGAATAGGCGCCGTCTCAGTATGCCACGGCACTGTGCCGATAATTTCAATCGCCACCCTGCGGTTTCGGTACCAGGCATGTTGAGAAAAGCGGCGAATCGGCACGACAACCTCAACGTCAGGGATGCCATTGCGAAAACGCTCGGCATCGATATAAGTCAGACCATATTCAACCATACTCTCCGACTGGCTGCTGGCCTCCTCGTCTTCGGGCGGTTTGATTGTTTTGATAATAATATTGAGACTGCCTAATCGTGCAATTTGCTCCTGTGCGGTGCGGCTGGCGCCCTCACCTATTGCCAGCATTGCTATAACCGAAGAGACACCAAATATCATACCTAACGTAGTCAGAGTCGAACGCAGCCGATGCATCCACAAACTCTTTAGTCCTAACTTTACCGTGCGCTTAAAACGAAAGAGAAACATAATCGGTCAGGCCCCCCTGTATTGAATCTCTTTTATGTATCCGTCAAAAAGATGCACAGTTCGCTCGGCGTTTGCTGCAATGCCCTCATCGTGCGTAACCACAATCAGGGTTTTACCTTCTTTGTGCAGATTATTGAGAATGTCGAGAATTTCTGAGCCGCTTTCCGAATCGAGATTGCCGGTCGGCTCATCGGCGATAATAATCAACGGATCGTTTGCTAGGGCCCTGGCGATTGCCACGCGCTGCTGCTGGCCGCCGCTCAATTCCGAAGGCCTGTGCGTAATCCTGTCACCAAGACCAACCATCTTGGCCAATTCAATAGCCCTTTCGGCACTGTCGTGTTCGGAATAACCCTGGTAATACATCGGGACCTCAATATTCTCTATGATATTGAGCTGACCGATAAGATTAAACGATTGAAATACAAAACCGATGTGTGCGCCGCGTATTAATGATAACTGGTCATCGTCCATCCAGGAAACATCCTGTCCACCGAGCACGTACCTGCCGCTGGTAGGTCGGTCAAGGCAGCCAAGCATATTAAGCAGTGTGGATTTGCCCGAGCCGCTCGGACCCATAACGGCAATATATTCACCGCTGTTGATAGTAAGGTCTATATCGCACAAAACCCGAAGCTCCATTGTTCCAAGCTGATAACTCTTGCACAACTTCTCAATCTCCAGAACAGCAGTGTCTTTTTTGAACTCAAGGGTTTTTGAGGATTCTCGCATCGGTGGCTCACCCCTCTATATTTCTTTTTCCATTCTGCGGCCTGTTTTGCCCCGGGCCTCTTCGCTGTTGCTGCTGCTGCGTTGGTCGCTTTGGAATATCGCCTGGCGGTTTTTTTTGGGCCTTTCTATACCCTGCTGACTCATCCTGGTCAATCAACCTCGGGGGATTTAACAGCACTTCTTCTGCCACCTGCAAACCGTCAACAATCTGGACAAAGGTATCGTTGAAAGCTCCCGTTTTGACCTCCTGCTGCTGTGGACCCTGCGGTGTCAAGCAATAACATACCTTTTTGCCGGCTCGATTGGCAACCACCTGAACAGGCACAATTATAACATCATCTAACTGCTCAACGAGAATTTCAACCTTGGCCGACATCCCCGGTTTGAGAAATTCATAAGTGCCCTCGATTTTGACTTGTGTAGTATAAACCTTAAGGTCGGGGCTTAGCCAGCTCCGCTGAGGGTCGGGAAGCGGCGCAACTTTAAGCACTTCGCCGTGGAATACCTTATCGGGAAAAGCATCAATAATAATTTTTGCACTTTGACCCGGACGAACTTTGGTAACCGAAGATTCGTGGACGTTAATTTCAGCTATCATTTCAGCGGTATCAGGAAGCGAAATGATACCCTGGCGCTGATAAACCGTAGCCCCTTCCTCGATGACTCTTTCTCTTCGCCCCCGCCCGCCGCCGCTTGAAGTATATGTCACCAACCCTGCTGCAGGTGCCTTGATTATGCAGGCATCAATCTGTCTTTTTAGTTTGTCCAGGCGGTTTTTTCGCAAATTATAGCGAGCTTCGGCGCTTTTCAAAGTGGCCAGAGCCTGGGCAAGCTTTGAACGTGCACGGGCAAGTGTTCGCTCCAACTCAAGTTTTGCCTCATAGTGGTCGCTAAGCAGTTTTTCAGCCTCCTTTGGAAAATCGTAAAGCTTAAATAAATCCAGAGCTATCTCGGACCGTTCTTTCTGAATGTTCAAACTGTTTACATCCAGTATGTCCCCCTCCAGCTCCGTTTTTGATACGAAATTTGCATCGTAAAGCTTCTGGGTGCCATCCAACTGGTTGATTGCACGTTTTAGCCTCATCTCGGCCAGAGTAATATTGTCAACGAATTCCTTAAACTGCTGCGAAGCTGCGCCGCCAAGACTGTTGGTATCACTAAGGAGAAAGGTAATATCAGTTGGGTTCTGGGCCTGGTTTGCATCCCATATAAATTCCTTCGCTGCGGTCTCACCCAGATATTTCTTAAAGTCCATCAATGCAAACTTTACCGTCAATTGGTCTTCGGTAATATCACTTTCATTTTGTTTGAGCTGAATTTCATAGCCCTCTTTTGCCTCTGCATAGCTTGCCTCGGAAGCGGCTAAATCAATCTCCCGCTGGGCAAGCTCTTCCTCCAGCGAAGAAGAATCCAGTTCAAAAAGCACCTTACCGTTCTTTACATCCTCTTCGGTTATATAAGTCCCTTCCGGAACTAAACTGATTATCGTCGCCTGGCCTTCAACTTCGGACTTAATCTCTATTGATTTGCGCGCCTTGATACTGCCGCTTTCGGTAACAGTAACGATTAAATCATCACGACGCACGGTGAATGTGCCAAGACCCTTGCTTGAGACGGCAGAAGTGGCGGACTTCATCGAAACCAAAAATACCGTTCCTGCTGTTATTACAGCAAGGACAACAATACCCAGCAGCCATTTCATGACCCTTCTGAATCGGCGCCTCCCGGTACCTCTGGATATCTCTTTATTCTCTATTGCTTTATTCTCAGTCATTTTATAGTTTGCTCCCACATACCATCCGGCCTAACCTGTAAGATACCGGTGTCCCGGAAAAAAGTCAATTTCGCGATTGTGTGCTCAATCAAAGCTTCGGTAACACTATTTTGGGCCTCCAACAAATCGTCCTGCGACTCAAGCATAAGACGTGTCGTTCCTCTGCCGATTTCTAACAACATTTCATTATTCTCAACGCGTTTTTTGGCCAAATCAAGACTGATTTTTTGAATACGGTACTTCTCCGCCGCCTCTTCGAGCTCACGATAAGCCTGCCGCACGTCGAATTTGACTTCTTCCATTTCTTCATCATATTCACGCTGGCGCTGCTGTAATGTTATCAGTGACTCCCGATAAGCATTGCGCTCGGCTTTTCGGTCAAAAGGCAGGTCGGCTTCAAGACCAAATCCGTAAGTGCCATTGTAAAACTGTAGGTTGGCCACTTCAGTCTCAGGTTTCGAATCCACCCGTGCGCTTCCGACAAGATTAAGCTCGGTGCCGAGACTGTCAGCGGCCAACTTAACTTTACGAACAGAATCATCAATCTGGTCCCGCGTGTTGGCCAAATCCAGACGCCGAAGCAGCGCTGTTTCAATTGCCATATCCTGTGTAAAATCAGGCTCGCTTATCCCAATCTCCTCAAGTGCCTTGAGCTCATTCTGGTCCAGTTGTATGTCAGCATCGGTTGGTAAAGATAACCTTATCTTGAACCTGTCAAGCTGCTGTTGATAAGTCTGCTGGGCCCTGATGTAGTTATCTTGGGCATTCAGTTCGCTTTGCTCGGCCTCATCGACGTCGAAATGCGCCTTACGGCCGAATTTTGCTTCCATCTCCAGACGCTTTTTGGAAACAACTTTGCTTTTATAACTATTGAGGGCGTTGGTTACCCTGTCGACCTGCTGCAAAACGCGATAATAGTCATTTACAATACCGACCACAAAGTTTTTACGATGGCGGTTGAACGAACGTATCTGATACAAGGCATTGCGTTCGGCCTGGGTCAGATTCTCGAACGCGACTTTTCCGGCGCCGCCGCCAAGCAAAGGCACTGCCACAGAAGTGCTTAGCACCGAGACCAGTGTGGCCCGTGGGTCACCGGTAAGAAAACGCGCCCACTCAATCGCCAGGCCGGTGCCAATTTGAATCCCATTGGCAAAGAGCTGTGTATGGTCAAAGCCAAACCCTTGTTCCCCT
>CAYXPG010000058.1:0-10345 GCA_964467205.1 uncultured Pirellulales bacterium
ACCCAATTTTTCGCGCTTTTTTTCTTACCCATCTTGCCCATTCACCCCAATTAAACCCTTCGCCGCGAAGCGATCTCAACCAAATAATCAATAATCAACAATCAATAATCAATCATTTCCCTCCCCGGCCATCCCATCTTCCCTATTTTCAACAAGTTTGACCTTCACCAGCTCGTTTCTTTGTGGGTTTTTACGTAATTTTTCGAGTCTTACCATAAAATATCTTTCGCTTCTGCCGCAAATCTCGCCATTGCTGTTTTCCGTCAGAATTATATCTGTCTCCCCGACAAACTGCTGCCGAAACCTGTATCCCAACTCGTCATTTAAATCCCGCAGCTTCTTTGAACGTCTCTTTATAACTTCATTATTTACAGTGTGTTGCATTTTCGCAGCGGCCGTGCCTTCCCTTGCTGAAAAGCTGAAAATATGCATCTTTGCAAAGCCCGTCTCTTTGGCCAATTCGACAGTCTGCTCAAAGTCATCCTCAGTTTCACCCGGAAAACCAACTATCAAATCCGTCGTAATAGCCGGATTATCCAGTTTTGCTCTTATAAGTGCTGTTTTTTCCCGAAATTCTGCAGTTCTGTATTGCCGACGCATTTTTTCTAATATTGCATCCGAGCCTGACTGAAGTGATAAGTGCAGGTGTGGCATAATGTTACGGTGTTTACAAAAAACATTTAACAATCGTTCCGTTACATCTGCCGGCTCTAACGAGCTTAGTCTAATCCTCGCAAGATTCGGTATTTCAGCCACTTTTTCAAGCAATTCAGCTAATTTATCGTTTTGCTTACCGGCCCAGTTTTTCCTGTTAACGCTTTTTTTACCGTAAGAGCCGAGAAATATTCCCGTTAGAACGATTTCCTTATGTCCGGTTTCGACAAGCCCTTGCGCTTCTTTCAGCACTGCTTGTATGGGCTTGCTGTGAACAACAGGACGTACCTTAGGTATAATACAATAGCTGCAGTGTCCGTCGCAGCCGTCCTGAATCTTTAAAAAGGCTCTCGTATGGCCATTAAACGATGTTATTGAGGTAAGTTTTGGCGGATTAGCCAGTTTATTTTTACACTTGATTTTCGAGTCGTTTTTTGTTTTAATAACGGTGTTTCGGCAGGAATTTGGGTTTTGGCAGCTCGATACATCGACCTTGCTGTTGACTATTTGGCATAACATCGCTGCAAGGTCGTCTCGTTGAGCGATGAAATGTACATTTTTTTGACTGGAGGTATTCAATTCGCCGATTTGTATGGTAGGCAGACATCCGGAAACGACTATTGGAGCATCAGGACTTAGTTTTTGAGCTTTTCTGATGTATTGTCGGCTTTTGGCTGAGGCAGTGTGGGTTACGCAGCAGGTATTGATTACAATCAGCTCGGGCACACTTTCAGACGGTTTAACCTGGCTGAGTCCGAGCCTTTCGAGCAGTTCGCGAATCTGCTGACTTTCATATTGATTGACTTTACAGCCAAGAGTATTTATGGAAAAAGTTTTCATAATATGGTATAATGTATATTTGTTGAGGCGGATTGACAAGGCAAATTGGCCTTGCCTTGTGAGTCGTCAATTATAGTTTGAGAACATTCGACTGTTATTAAAAACTGAACGAGAGGTTAGTTATGGCGTCAGCTACCGGTGCAGTTTGGGCAATTGATATAGGCAATAATTCGCTAAAAGCATTGCACCTGAGCATTGCCGGCGGCGTTGTCGAAGTAATCGGCTTTGACAATATCCAGCACGGCAAGATTATTAGCGGAAGCGGTGTCAAACCCGCTGAAAGAGATGAACTGGTTGCATTGAGTTTACGCCGGTTTGTCGAGCAAAACGGTGTTGGCAAAGATGAAATAATTATTTCTGTTCCCAGCAAAAATAGTTTTGCCCGTTTTGTGACCCTCCCGCCGGTTGAGCGGAGACGTATTCCTGAAATCGTAAGGTTTGAGGCTGCCCAGCAGATTCCCTTTGATATTGATGATGTGCAGTGGGACTGGCAGATGATGGAGGAAAGCGGCAGTCCCGAAACGAAGGTGGGGATTTTTGCGATTCGAAATGATGTTGTTGGTGTTGAACTGGCGCCTTTTGGCGGCGAAAACCTTCAGGTCAACTACGTTCAGATGGCACCGATGGCTCTTTATAATTACATTTTGTACGACCGTCCTGAATTGTGCAGGTCTGACAAACAGGCGGTCGTTGTCCTTAACATTGGTGCGGAAAATACCGACCTGGTAGTGTGTACGAAATCGACGGTTTGGCAGAGAAATGTTCCGATGGGCGGCAATGCGTTTACCAGGGCGATAGCGGATACGTTTAAGCTCAATTTTCAAAAAGCAGAAAAGCTCAAGCGCACGGCTGCGATGAGTAAATACGCCCGTCAGATATTCCAGGCGATGCGTCCTGTTTTTGCGGACTTAGCCTCCGAGATTCAACGGTCATTAGGTTTTTACGCCAGTTCCACTCCGAATGTAAAATTGTCCAGGATAATCGCTCTGGGCGGGGGGACGAAGATGCGCGGACTGCTGAAATATCTTCAGCAAACCTTTCAGATACCGATTGAAAGGCCGGATTCGTTTAAGAGACTTTCGATGGGTTCAGATGTTTCGGCGGCGAAATTTCATGACAGTGTTTGCGACTTTGGCGTTGTCTATGGTCTTGGGCTTCAGGGCCTTGGACTGGGCAGGATAGAGAGCAACCTTCTGCCTCGCAGTATTTCCAGGTCGATGGCGTGGAAAGCTAAGGCACGGTCCATTACAGTGGCTGCGTGCCTTCTGCTTGTTGTTTCCCTTTTGGCTTTCGGAAGAGGAGTTTTAGACAGAGTCAACTACAACAATAAACAGAGCATCAGACAAAAGAACGAACGTGTTGTTCAGGCTGCCAGGGAGGCCAAGAACAACGCGGAGTCTCAGAAAAGTCAGGGTGAAATTTATGAGGCGATGATACAGAAACAATTTGACCTTTTTAAGTATCGTGAAGTACTTCCAGAGTTGTTTGAAACCATAATTTCAAATCTGCCGAATGAGGAAAACAATTCCGACCAGAAAGAGCTTTACCGGGCTTTTGCAGATGGTGACGTTAAGACGATTTTGCAGACGCCTCGCAAAGAGCGCAAGCAGATATTTATAACAGGTATGTCGGCTTATTTTGTAGGTGATGTTAACTCTGCGAAGTTTATAGAAGAAGATTTACAGGCGGTAGGCCGGGCAGGCAAGGCGGCCCCGACGATGTCTGTTGATGTTTCAACTGCGGATATGTCAAGCCCGTGGTTTTACCCGGATGAGTACATGGAGGAGATGGGAATCGTCCCAGGGGCCGGCGCCGGAACAGACAAATCCGCAGCAGGATTTTTGGTAACTGTAATAGGCTACAGTCCCTATAAAAACATTGGTGAGCTATTGGAACCGCTCGGTGTGGAAAACGACCCAGGCAGATGGGGATTTGTTACCCGCCTGATGCATCTTGACGATGTTGGGGACGGTAATAATCCGTTTGAATTATACGGAAAGGCCGATATGCAGCATTTCAATTTGAAGATAACCGAAATTGGCGGCGACGAGGATATGCCTAGAGGAATAGGAGTATTAGATGCAGAAAGTGATGCAACTAAAGCAGCCGAAACTGTCAGCGTAAAGGGTGTCAACAAAGAGATATGGAGGGACTCAATGACAAACGAGATTATCAGTAAGTTTGTCGAAATAGATGATGATGGAAAACCGAAGATTGATAGATATGGGAGGGAGATTGTTGCCATCAATGACCATTGGTTCAGACTTGACGCTAAATTTGTCTGGAGAGACGCTCCTGATGAAGTCAGGGGGGTAGGAACTGCAGGTGCACTGGGCGCAGAGATGATGTTGGATGGTTTTTAGGAGCGATGTGATTGTTTGAGGTGATAGTGAAAAAAGCTTCAAAACAAATAAAAGAAACTATGAGATATAATAGGTTGGTGAGCTGAAAAATGGATATCTCCGTGGTCAAAGATTTATTGAAGAAACTGAGTTTTTTGAAGGATTATTCGGCTTTGCTGATGCCGATTATTATAGTTATTGTTGCAGCCCTTCTTTTTATACCCGTGCATCTAATGAATCGCAAGCTCAGAAAGGACGTAGAGAAAGCAAGTGTTTCGATTGGCAGGGATGTCAGGTTTCTAAGTGAGGATACTGTTTCGATTAACCAGGAGCGGGAGATGGAAAAATATCAGCTTGAATTTGCGAATGATGCCAATCGGATATCCCTTTTGGCTAAGCAGAGCACCCAGAGAGAATTGTTAAGCTATACAATTTTTCCTGAGCCGAAAGAGACGTCCAGGTTGATTTTTGAAGAATTCGGACAGGAGTTTCGAAAGAAAGTCGAAGGCTTGATAGAGAGCGTAAATGCTCGTGACTGCCCGACGAGGGCGGAGATGCAGGAGAGTATGCAAAGAGGTCCTTCTCCGGCAGCGGCAGGGGGGGCGTGGGGGATGTTAGATTTTATGCCTATGTCGGGGGCTGAAGGATTTGGAGGGACGATAACTGAGATTATTTGCAGAGAAAAGGCTGAATCGGCCAGCGTTTATGCTAGTCTGGATGCAATTACCGGATACAAATTCTGGGAGAAATATAACTATACCGGTATCGATGAGGCCGTTAAGGACTGCTGGTATTACCAATTGGGATATTGGATTATTGAAGATATTTTCAAGACTGTAGGAAATATGAATGACGGGTCGGAGACGGTTTTCACTTCGCCCGTCAAAAGGATTGTAAACATAAGATTCAACGTAGGATTTACGGACTTTAGGATATCCGGAAGTGTCAAAAGCGCTGGTGGAAGACCGAGATATGTTCTTTCTGTTAATGAAGGGCTGGCAACGCCATGGACGGCAAGATATACGAATGATGATATTGATGTTGTGCATTTTAACGTTGTGGTTGTAATCAGTGCAAAGGATATTTTACCATTTATAAAGGAGCTTTGCAGTGACAAAGAAAGCAAATTCAGGGGGTTTCAGCGGCAGGGGTCGGAGCAGACATTCAGGCACAATCAAATAACAGTTTTGGAGTATGATATTTCTTCAATCAACAGAGGTATGGAAACAGGACAATATGGCGATGAGAGAGAGATGATGTTTGATGCGGGGATGGATGGACAGCAGCTTGAAACACATCGTTTGCATCGATATGGGGACGATGCGGTTATAAGACTGGATTTGATTTGTGAGTATATCTTTAACAAAAATGGATACGAGGAGATTAAACCCGAATCGGTAAAAAAGGAATCTGTCAAGCAGGCTGATACAATGGGGATTCCTTATTGAGAGAGGATAATAAATAAGGACGAAAATTTTTTGCGAGGTTGAAAATGTTTAAGATAAGCGGCGATTTTTTTGAAGAACATATTGAAAAGATAGTTTTTGCTATTATTGGAGTGGTTTGCATGTGGCTTCTTCTTACTCGGGTGCTTTTTAGCCCTAATTATGTCAGTTTCGACAATACGAAGATTGGCACCGGTAAGATTGATATGTACATAAGCAGGCAGGCGGAAGATTTGGAGGACAAGCTGCACCAAGAGAGCGTTGAGGTGGAGCCCTATAGAGGAAGGTTTAATGGTATTGCTGCTTTATTTGATTCTGCTATAAGCGTCGATGCCGGTCTTGTTCTGCCGATACAAGGCGAAGGCAGAATGCTCCTTAATGATGAAAGGAAATACCGTATTCCAGTGGTTTGTGGAATCAACGATGTTTCGGTCGAATACATCCGTGCGGTGGTTTATGCGCCTATTGAAGAGGTTAGGGGTCAAGTCTACTATGACCAGTCTAATAGTGAGCCGAACGACCTTGACTTTGTAACGGTTGAAGGCAGGATAGATGTAGCCGGATTGTATGAGCGTTTTCGAGAAAGTTTTGTGGGTGAAGACGTTGAGAAAGAGTGGCGAGACCCGTGCCTTGCGTGTCCGGTTTTTGCGGCTGTAGAGCTTCAAAGACAAGAGCTGCTTTCCGACGGCAGATGGAGTGATTGGCAGAGAGTTCCTCGCACAAGGATAGACGGTTACAAGAGTATGTTAAAGATTATAGAGGATGTTGATAAACTGCCGCGTGGTGGGATAGAGATTCGTACGCTTCAATATAATAATCCTATGTTGCGGGCGAACCTGCTGCAGCCGCAGGGATATATGATTGCTTCTGCGGAGGATGAATGGTTGCCTCCTTCATTACATAAGGATTATAAGAAATATCAGAAAGAGGCGAAGGTACAGGAGAAGCGTTTAGTAAGGGATGCGGAGAAGCGTGAGAAGGAGCGTGAGCGTAAGGCGGCTATTGCGGAACGTCGCAGCAAAGCTGGCGATACTTTTGGTTCCTCGCTTAGCGGCAGCCAGGATCCTTTTGGGATAGCAGCAGCCGGTGACCTCGGGTCAGATACCACTTCTGAGGTGTCAGCGAGTAGGGAGTTGAGGAAAAAAAGAAGAGAAGAGCAGCTTATGCGACTTCGCGACCGTGACGGTACCGAGACAGAGACGGGCCTCGAGAGGCCCCGGCGTCTTACTCGCAGAGAGCTAAAGGCACTTGAGCGTACAGGTGGAGCCATAGCACCTGGGATGATGTTGCCGAGTGGCAGAGATGCTGAAAGTAAGATTAATGAGGTGTATAGCAACTATGAGGGGCTTTTAATTAGGCCGGATACTGATTTGGAAAAGATGATGGAGCCTTTGGTGTTCTGGGCACACGATGATACGGTTCGACCGGACAACAGCTACCGATACGGGATAAGGCTGGGGGTGTTTAACCCGGTAGCAGGGACTAATCAGTTTGTCCAGGAGGATAAACACATGAAAAACAAAGCGATTTTGTGGAGTGATTTTGCTTATGCGGATGATATTGTAGAAGTTCCCAAAAGGTTATACTTTTTCCCGATTGGTATCAAAGAAACGAGCGAGACAGTGGATGTGGAAGTTCACAAGTATGCATTGGGGTATTGGTATAGCGAGAAGTTTGCGGTCAAGAAGGGTGAAGTTATAGGCAAGAACGTTAGAGTTGAGATTAAGAAGGACAAGAAAGAACCCGAACAGAGTCAAGAAGAAATTACAATGCCCGAGGAGATTGATTATTCTACAGGGGCGGTTGTGGTGGATGTTACACGTGTAAATGATTGGGCCGGTGGAGGGACGAAGCTTAGAGAGAGACGTTATTATGATATGCTTTACAGCTTTGATGGTATGAATATTGAACACCTGCCGGTTACAACCAGGTTTTGGGACAAGAAATTGCTGGCTAAGTTTGTGGAAATCAAGAAGATGGGAAGAGAGCCGAAACAACCTCTGCGTCCGTGGGGCAGCAGGACCGGCGGGTTCAGGAGTACGATGCCGATGTGGGATACTCGGCAGAAGGACGCAGGTTCGTGGGATGCATTATTTAGTGATGAACTGATGGACGGCTTTTAACCTTCAAGTTTTATTAGTCCCGGCGAGCCGGTCTAATTGAGCGCAGGGTTGTTAGTGATTGAACCGAAGAGGGCACCTGTTCGAAGTCGATAGTTATTACGCACTGCTGTGGGGGGAGCAAGTCGATAAAATTGTTGCTGAAACGGGCTGGTACAGGGGTTTTGATTTGCACATCCTTTGCTATGGCGTTTGATTTTAGTGTGAGCCTGCATTTTTTCTTTGTTAGTTTGGCAAAGTGCGTTTCAATTTTTACATTTGGCCAATCGATGTATTTGTCCGGCAGGTAAAAGAGCAGGTTTTCAGAGATTTTTTTACCGTCCTTTTCCATCAGCAGATGTAAGGCGGATTTTTGCGGCTCCGGGGGGCAGGTAAGCGCTTTTGGAAGTTTCATAGCGGCCGATGTACTGAAGGGTGCAATCACAATAGGAAAAGCAACCTGGTCGAGTGTACGGCCGAATAAATCGATAAGTCGGCAATTCAGTGTGGCAGTTAAGGGCTCGGCGCCGTCGTTTATTGCGATGACGCTGAGTGAGAGTAGTTTTTTCGGCGATTTGGCCCCGTGTTTGCCTAATTGAGGCACGACAGCAATCAACACGTTTGAGAAAAATCGTTTTGCATAATAATAAAGTGCCTTTGGTTCTTTATTATAGTCGAGCGCCGACCAGCTTATTGCGGGGCTGCAATCGTTGAGCTGCCAGAATAATACGCCGTTGTTTTTGTAATTGTGTGCCCTTAGGTGTTCGACGTATGTTTTGACGGCACGGGCCTGTGTGATTTGTGACAGATATGCGAATTGCTCAAGATTTTCGGCGCTGCCGAATAAATCGCCCACGTAACGGTATAATCGGCTGTTGCCGTCTAATTGATAGTTGTGCTGTTCTACTAATCTGCTGCCGATGCGCAGGTGTCTTTGAGGACAAAAGTTTTTGACGGCTTCCATATCTGGCAGTGATTGTAAGCCGAATTCAGTGACAAAACGCGGGACATCTTCAGGCTGACATTGGTATTGTCGAATTGGCTGATTGCCGGACCAAACACTCCATTGGTGAATCGTTCCGGAATTTGGGTCGTTTTGTTTTTGGGCGGCGGAAAAGGGCGTTGTTGGGATATAACCGGTGTCAGGGTCCAGTTCTGCCACAAGCTTTGGCAGAAGTTGGTGATAAATTGCTTTGCCGTAAAATTTTTTGCTTTTGCCGAGTTTTCCGGTGGTGTGCATCCAGTCTATTTCATTATTTCCACACCATAAAACGAGACAGGGGTGATTACGAAGGCGCTTTATGATTTTAGCGGCTTCGTTTTTTATTTCTTCAGAGAACCACTTGCGGTCGGGGTAGTATGCGCAGGCGAACATAAAATCCTGCCAGACCATAATGCCGAGTTGGTCGCAAAGCCGGTAGAATTCATTTGCTTCATAATATCCTCCACCCCAGATACGAAGCATATTTATATTGGCGTTTGCAGCGGCGTGAAGAAGTTTTTGATAATCGTCGGCGGTTGTTGAGCCGGCAAAAATCGAGGCCGGTATCCAGTTTGCGCCCCTTGCGTAAACAGGTTGGCCGTTTACTTCGAACCGGAAGTTATTGCCGTGTTCGTCGGGTGCAAGATTTAGCTTTACAGTTCTTATCCCAAATTTCTTTTTTGTGTGGTCAATGATTTCATCGTTACTGAGCAGTTGAAGCTCGAGTTGGTAAAGGTTTTGAGCGCCGTAGCCGGCCGGAAACCAAAGCAGGGGGTTTTTAATGTGTATAACCGTTGATTGCGAAAGTTCACCGGGCTCAAAAGTCAGGCATTGCTCAATTTTTTTGTCGTCTCCGGTTAAAATCAATCTGCAGCGAAATTCTTCCCTTGAGATTGCGTTGATGTTCAGGGCAATTTTAATGTCTGCAAATTTGTGGTTGCAGTTTATTGTTCGAATGTGCAGGTCATCAAGAGCGGCTTTTTTAGTGCCTTGCAGGCGGACGGGGCGCCAAATTCCACAACCTGGCAGTGAGGGACAGAAGTCCCACCCGAACTGGTACTGGGCTTTTCTTATATAAACACGAGAAGGGTTGGTGAAATCGGATTCACTAAAGGGTGTGTATCGGCTCATCAGGTTTTTTGCGTATGGGAGAGGGGGTTCGAATTTGACCAGTAGGGAATTTTCTTTCGGCTTTAGCAGCTTTGTTACATCGAATCGAAATGGGATAAACATATTATTTGTTTTGCCGATGAGTTTGTTGTTTAGCCAGATGCTTGTTATGGTGTCGAGTCCGTCAAAAACCAGTTCAACACGGTCGCAGTTGAGTATTTCTTCGGGTACATTAAAGGTTTTCTTGTATATCCAGGGTTTTTCGCTTACAAATGTGAAGTTTTCGGGACGGGTATTTATATCTTTCCGGCTGATTGTTCCGGCGTTTATGAGGGAGTTAAAGATTGAGCAGGGGACGGAGGTTTGCTGCCAGTCGGCGGAATCCAGGTCGCGCATTCTGCGTGCCGAAAGCGGATACTCCTTAAATTCCCATTTTCCTGTCAGCTCCAGCGTTGTGTAGGGCATAGAATATTGCTCCATTTTGGTCGAATAAATATAACTAAACCAATTATATTTCGGCACTATCGGCTTACAATAAAAATAAAATATCAAAAATCAAGATGCAAAACTACAGAGCAAAAATTAAAAAGAAGGATGTAACCGCGAATACCTATGACCTAAGGCCCAGGGGCACAAGTGGACACGGATAACACGAATAAAAGGAAGCCACAGTCCTTGGGACTCCTGCCGTAAGGCATCCTGCGGATTACAGAGAGGAACGCAGAGAATTTATAATTTTTAGACTGGAATTTGGTTTGTATTGCGTATTGGGTGTAGCGTATTCTTGACTCTTCTGCTGGTGAACATATAGGAATTGTTCACGTCGCTTGTGGCTCGTGACTCGTGATTCGGATCTTCTATTGTCGGCTGGCC
>CAYXPG010000059.1:0-10325 GCA_964467205.1 uncultured Pirellulales bacterium
GTATGGCGTTCGCCACGGCCGAATACTTGTCCGAATAGGAAATACAATAAACATAACAACTCAACTGCCAATCTTAAGGTTGCACGTAAAAACCAATTCATTGTAACGGCAAAAAACAGATGCGACAAGATATAAAATAAGTTAATGGTAAACACCAGGATGTAAAAACGCTGGTTTTTATAGGGCGATTCTGTAAGATAAAAAAATAAGTTGAGCTTTTTGGCTTAACCTGCTGCTAACTTGTGTCGATAAAATAGTTAAAACCCGCGGAAATAATATCGGTTTATAATAGGAGAGTTAAGATGGGTATTCAGAACTGGTCGGAAGAGATTCTTCTTGTGGAACTGCCTCAGGAGCCTGAATTGGGAGATGAGCTTAAAACCGTTACCGGGATGGTCCGCGACAGAGGTGATTGCGACGTGGTAGTGGATTTTTCCAGCGTTGATATTGTAACTTCTTCAAGTCTCTCAAAACTTCTAAGGCTGCGTAAGCTTCTGGTTGACTGTGGGCATCGGCTTGTTTTCTGTAACGTTGCTCCCGCAACCAAGGGCATATTTACGGTAACCGGCCTCGATGGAATTTTCGAGCTTGTTGACGATAAGTTCGTTGCCCTCGCAGGTCTTCAGATTACCAGTTAAATGCAGAATCCCGGACAGGAAACTTGACAAAAGATTTTCTTTTGTGTAATATATTTTTATGATTGTTGAGCCTATTACCAATACCGCTGACAGGCCTCAGTTTTTTGCTATAGCGATGTTCGTAATCTGCTCACAAGTTTATTAGAAAATCAGGGTTGTATTAGATGGACGAAGAAGTTCTGCAGCAAATCGAGCAGATTATAGGTTACCGGTTTTCCGACAGGAAGCTGCTGGGCAGGGCTTTCACTCATTCCTCGGCGGTTGACAATCGTCTTTCGAGCAATGAACGACTGGAGTTCATCGGCGATTCAATTTTAGCTTTGGTTATATGTCAAGCCATTTTCGACCGCTTTCCTTCTTATCTGGAGGGTGACCTGACGAAAATGAAGAGTATGCTTGTCTCGCGCAGGAGTGGGGCCAGGGTTGCAAAGCAGCTCGGGCTGCAAAAATTTCTTAAAGTGGGCAAAGGTATGGCCAGCAGCCGGGCATTGACCGGCTCTCTTGCGGCGGGCCTGCTCGAAGCCGTTATTGCTGCGATTTATTTCGACAGCGGTTTTGATGCCGTTCGTGATTTTATCTTAAGAATATTTGGCCCGCTAATCGACAAGGCAGACGCAGAACAGGCACAGGGGAATTTCAAATCAATGCTCCAGCAGTATTCTCAACAGCAGTTTGATGTTACGCCTGTTTATGGGCTGCTTGACGAAAAGGGCCCGGACCACCATAAATGTTTTGAGTCCGAAGCAATTGTCGGAGGCCGACATTTCCCAAGTGCCTGGGGGACAAATAAAAAAGAAGCAGAGCAAAAAGCCGCCTTTAATGCACTTGTTGAATTAGAAATTCTTGAAGAGGGCTTGATGGATTTCGAATCTGACTAATTACACCGATTGCCGCAGCAAGGTACGTAGTTACTGAATAACCAGGCTCGCCACGATATATAAAGCCAGAGCAACCAGTGCCATAAAAATAACAATAGAAACAAATAGAGCGCCTGTTTCCCTGAGGAAAACTGCTGTTTTAATTGTCGGCAGCTTCGTTGCTTTATAGACAATAGCTATCGCCGCTGCCAGAGGCAGCACCCACAGCATTAACTGTGGATTAGTCTCAAGTTCCTGCGGTGCTGTGAACGTCGCTATTATCAGGTTTGTTATTGCAGCCATTTTAGCCTCCGGCAGTTTCAGTTCGGCGCAAATAAGCTAAATAAACAGCGTTGACGATGCAAAGGAGGTTCAGCAGACCCGCGACGCTCGTGTATATCTGTCCGATTTCGTTTGGCCAGCCGTAAACACGATACCCTCCGCCGGCGGTGCTAAAACCTATAAACATTACCATTGGTGAGTTCATAATCTGAGCTATATACCATGGCCAGGACCTGACCGGGTCGATTACACCAATTGACCCAACGTACAGCCCCACAGAGAAAATCAGCACGACAGTACAGAATATGATTATTGAGCGTTTTTTTTCATTAAGGAAATAATAACCTCCTCCGGGCACAAGCCACGACAACAGAGCAACGACAAGAAGAAACAACAGATTGTCTTTGGGAAATCGTGCCATTACAGTGCCCCGGTGGATTTGTCCTGGTCATTTGCATCTGCAGCCTCTTCATCCTCAATAGCCCATCTGAACTTCATACGTTTTAGGATATTGTCCGGATTAAAGTGTACCACTGCCAGAGACTGGGACTGAAGAGTGTTTATTTTGTAAGCCTGAATTGATTTGATTACTTCATATTGTTGCCGGTCAAGCCGTTTAACTGATATGTTTTTTAAACAATAGTAGCTCACGTCCGGCTTAACTTCCAGGACTAAAGGTAGCTTTTCAACTGTATTACTGTCCGGCGGAACGAGTGAATATAACTGTTCTCTGAGCACACTTTCTTTTTTTCTCTCATTGATTAGAAACTGTGCTGTTGGATTGCCCTGGCTTTGCACAGCCAACGTCTTTAGCATCGGCTTGGAGAGTCTTGGCAGATTTGTAGAGTCTTGCAGGGTAAATACATCGGAGCAGGGCTCGTCCTCTTGGGGTTGGGGGCCATAGAGTTCGTTGAATTTGTCGATGGCACTGTCCCAGCCGTCTTTTGTCGCCAGGTCGACAAATTGTTCGGCTTTATTTTTTGCCGTTTCCATTGCCGCAAGTTTTTTAAGGTCTTCGGTTACTTTTTCTTTTACCGAATAAAGTCTCTTGTCTTGGGAGCGGGGCTCCTGCTCAAAATCAATTGTGTCTATGCTGAATGTTTGGTCAACACTTTGCGGCTCTGCAGCCTTGCGGGCTTCGGTTATCCGCACAAGAGCAGATATCTGTGCGAAGAAGTCTTTCAACGGTCCGATATTTTCATATAGCCCTGGTTTTTGTAAGCCGGTAAGTCCAAGTTCACTGCTGCCCAGCTGCTCAATTGCAAAAGCGATTTTGCTTAACCCCAGAGAGCCGAATCTATATCCGAAGCCGCCAAGGTATAGTCTTCCAAGGTATTCGTCGTCACGTATGTCGGTTGCACTAAGCAGTCCGGTTCGGCCGGAATATACCTTGATTTTATGTTTTTTGCTCAATTGCTCAGCAGTGGTTTTGTAATCACCTGCTCTTTCTTTAAGCTGCTCACCGCTTAAGTCCGCCGCCCCCGTGTCCATGTTTTGAAGGTTCGCATCGGTAATGCTCTTTGCCTGCTGAAGTATCCTTTCTGTTTTCGAGTTTATTTTGTCCTGCAGGAGTTGATTCGAGATGGCAGAGGCAACTTCCGCATAGCTTTTTATTCGTTCGGTTAAAGGTGAGTTTGGGTCATTCGGGTCCGAAGGTATCTGCTCGGTAAGTTGTTCTCTGTATCTTCGGTAATATTCTTCCGCCTCTTCCTGTGTAGGTGCTGTTACTATATTTGAGACATCATCCGGCTTAATAGCGATATATTCAAGCTCAACTCTGTCGGCAAGTTTGTAACCGAAGCCGTAAGGGTTTTGCTCACTTACCTGCCCGGGAAAAAATTGCTTATACCTGCTAAACTGTTCGAGGATTTTTTCTTCATCCGGCTGGGGCTGGCTTTCTGCAAACAAGGCCGAATCAAATTTTACAAATTCCACATCAATCGTTTCAAACTCCCAGCTTGCATTATGAGTCAGTTGCGATAATGTAATATTTTCGTTAGAGCTTATCATATTACTGTACGCCAATACTGACAACAGCTTTGCAAACGCTTCCAGTATCCGGTCCTCGGGGATTCTTTGGTTGTTTACGATTGAGCCGATGAGCTGGGTATAGGTTATACCGTTGAACAGTTGTGGTATTACTCTTCCAAGCAGTATACCCGCTTCTTCTTTTGCGACCCTGATGCCGGCCAGACTTGCCTCCTTGTTCAGCAGCAGCCAGTATATGTCGAGCGGCGCCGTGCGTTTGTAAAGGTCGTTGATTTGCTTACCGCTGATTCTGCATCCGTTCGATATTATCATTTGTTGAATTCGACGGATTGACTGCTGTGAAGTTCTCTGCTCCGAAAACAACAGCTCACCCAGCAGAACTGTCCTGAGGTCCTGCGACCGAAGCAGAATATCAGCATTAAGGGCCTTGAGTGTTTCCATCTCCTGCCAGGCCAAAGTTCTGTCTGAGCTTGTTATTTTCCTGTTATCACCGTAGTAAGCAATGGTTTTTTGGAACCGGACGGTACCTCGGCCAAGTTGACTGATCCAGGTGCTTCCGATAAAACCGACCATTATGATAACGACCACAACGGCCATTAGCTTTTTGTTGTTTTTACGCAGCCATTTTACCAAATTCATATTTGTGCTCCGAATTTGTTGTTCCTGTCGAGCTTGAAAACCATATAAGTATATGCAACTTTTCAGCCTTTGCAAGAAAAATGGCTGAATTAAGCATTATAGAATCGGCAGTATGATTGTAGTATCGGTCATTTTGCATTTAAATAAATTTCTTGCACTCACAGCAGGGGTAAATCATAATAGCAGGCCGACAGGTATGATTTTATGAGGAGTTATGGAATCTTATGGAATTTGAAGAAGGACCGGAATCTGAAATTAGGAGACCAAAAATGGATGATAACCAGGACAGAACAAACAATTTGATAGACACTACCGATTGCCTTGAAGCCGTCGGAGTGTTCAAGGGATGGAAAAATTTCTTGTTTATAATCATAATACTCTCTTTGCTCCTGCTGCAGGTATCGTTTTGGCTGGTAGATACCAAAGTCATTACAACTGGTGGTATGGGTGCTGATGATGTACCTGCTGCTGCAGATGATGAACCGACTCAGACCGTCACTGACGCGACAGCCGAGCCAAACCAGCCGGCCAAAGAAGCACAGGAACAAAAAGAGGTCCCTCGATTCGGAGTAACATTCAAACAGCTCTCCTGGCTTGTTCGTTTCCTTAACTTTGTGCTAATACCGGCCTCTATACTTTATTGTTTGACAATGCTGTTTAGCTTAAAGATTTCGATGCTTGGTCGGCTCGGCGGGATAAGCCATATCAGTCGCGCTTTTTTCCTTTCGCTGACTTTTGTCGTCTTGCTGCTCCCCTGGCAAAAGTTCTTCTGTGGCGTGGTTACCGGAGCAATGTACAGCCCTGCTGAGTTGTTAAGCTCCTCCCAGGCACAGACGAGAGGAATATTCGCCGCCTCACTTTATTATCTGCGCTTCAGCGGATATTGGGTCCTGGTGATGCTGCTGCTTATCTTTTCGCAAGCACGCAGTTTCCGCTGGGCAAAGACCATTCTTCGACGTTTAGAGGTGATATAAAAGAGGTTTACTGACCGTTTGATAAAGTACGCATATTTGCCGGGAACAGCCAAAAGGAAAAAACTATTGTCCCTCAGTGAGCTTACAAATCAACTTCTTGTGTTCAGGGTATTGTTTCAGCAGTTCACGCCGCCGGGCACGTTCAAAATCAGCAAACTCGAAACCCGGAGCGACAGTCGTTCCAAACAAAGCGAATTTGCCGCCTTGGTTTAAAAATGAACCCTGCCAGGTGTCCCGGGGCACTGTAACCTGTACGCACTGTCCGTTCATTATGTCAGGGCCTAAAGTGATTACTTCGCCGGAGCCGTCCGAACGAAGCTGCAGCATTGTTACCGAATCACCTAAGTAAAAATGAAATATCTCATCGCTCTTTAGCCGGTGCAGTTTCGAGAATGTCTCCGGCGTAAGCAGATAAAGTATTGCGGTGCTGAAAACTTTCTCGCCGGAATATCTTTGAGGCAAAGATAGGAGGCTGATTTCTTCGGACGCCCGGTATGTCTCGATGTAAAAACCGCCTTCGTCCGGCAGCGGCCTCATCCCAAAAAACTCGATAATCTCTTCCACACTCAACATTTTATTTTATCGATGTTGCCGGCCATGTTGCATTTAATCAGAAAAAGCACTGCTAAAGTTTCGATAAACTTTCCCGTGCACTTTCCAACTTCTCCTGGTTATCTGTTCTGGCATAGAGCTTTATCAGTTCCTTCAGGGCGGACCGCTGAATAGAACGCCCGGTCATCTTAAAAATAGACAGAGACTCTGAGCCGGACAAAGCCAGACCACATTGCCGGATGGCATCATATTGCTCCTCCGCTGTCTCGTACTCTTTGGCTGTGAAAGATGCTCTTGCAATCCTTGAAGCATACCTGACAAGCATTTTAATGGTTTTTGCAATCTGAGTGCCCTCCTGACGCTTCTGATTTTGTTCGGATAAGGGAAGGGCCGAATACTCCTCTTCAGACAATGTTAGTATTGGTGTTTCGGAAAACACCGAGGAATCGTCCCATTTAACAAGAAGAAATTTCTCTGCGGCGCCTTTGCGGTCGCCGTCGTCCCATAGTTTCAGCACATTGTTAAAAGCTGCTTCCTTGATGAACGAGCCGGCACTTAGAACTGATATGCCGGGCGTCTGGCCAGAATCGGCCTTGGTCTCAAAAACTATATCACCCGGTATCTCGGCCCGCACAAGGACGAATCGCTGGAAGCTGCCTTTGTTCGTTCCTCCGGCAATTACAGTCTCACCTGTTCTTAATCTTAGCTGCCGATTCACAGTTGTTGAGCTTGTTACAGGCGGCCCTATCGGCAGGGATGTTTTAGGGTCAATCTCCTTCGGTGGTTCTGTCGTGAAATTCTCACATTTAAAATCAATGGTAATATCTCCCCACCTGTCAACAGATGGTAACACTTCCACAGTTGTTCCGATGGCCTCATCGGTCAGTTTCTCTGTGAAAGAGTCGGCGCCTGTCCTTACAAGGTATTTTAACCTTTTTCCGATGCTGGCCCTGGCTGTTTTGCCTGATTGCACCTTAATCTTTGTTGATGTAAGCAGTTTTGAGTTATTGGGGTCGGCGAGCAGCCAAAGCAGCTTCGCAACAGACACCGTAACTTCTGCTCCGGGTGCCGGCGAACTTATGCCCAGCTTCCGCAGGGCAGCGGTCTTGACTTCCAGCTCCACCGTTTCAACAATTACTTCAGGCCCGGTCTCAGCAGGGCTCGGCTGAGCGCTTGACCACGAAACAGCAATCAACAGTATATAAACTAAAATCGCAACACAAGCCGCTCTTGACAGTCTTCTCATAATCAAATCCTTCCAAAAATTTCTTGTGATTACTACTACTATTATAGTTCTTTAATTGCGCAAGCTGCAGCGGACTGCAAAGCCCTGCGAATCGCCTCTAACTGCACCTTTTCCGTTAGTTCACCGGTCCACTCATCCATCCAGAACTTTTTGAATTCTATAGCCAGCGCACATGCAGATTCAGGAAACGTCTGATGAATCCAGTTAACGAACCAGCCGCCGCGAAATTTGATGTTCTCGCGCACATCAAGCCGGCGCCCAAGAAAATCAAACGACCTTAGGTTGTCCGAAATAGCGTCAACAAGCCAGGCCCATTTCCCCCGCTCCATCGAACCAGTTCCAATATTTACCTCTGGATTCAACGCCGCATCGGCGGAGGGGCCATCCGGGCCGCCTGGGTATTCGCGTCGATAATTGTAATTGTGAACATCGAAGACCACAAAACGCTTAACTCTGTTTTTCAATTCTGTGAAAAGTCGTTCAGTCTCGGCATAAAAGTCATCATAGATTTGCAGCGAGTGTTCAATTATCTGCTGCGATGGTTTTTCCTTCCAGACCTTAAATCCCCAGGCATATTCAGGTGTAAGGTAAACGGCTTTGTCGCGGGAGCGATTTATGTCCACCTCGAACCGTGAGGTTTGGACGATGATGTGATTTTGTGCAAAGTCAACCATTCGGTCGGTGAATGGGTCCTCTTCCCTGAGTCGGCCGGCCTCTGAAATAGCCATCATCTCAAGAGCCTGTTGACTTACCGTATGCCCGTTGTGAATAGCCGTTGCAGCTAAAGGGTAATCCAGATTTTGAAAGTTCCATATAACATTTTGATTCGTCATAGCACCGATTCCAATTCTTCGTCATCATTGACTTGCCCAGGTGTTCCTGCCCGGCATTCCCATTTGACACTTTTGGAAACACTTTTCCACCTTCCAATTCCACTATAATATCAAAATCTTGTTCTAATTGCAATATACTACCAAATTTCTGACTTTTTACATGGCTTCGTATGGGAAATATGGGATTATATAAAAAAAGAGGGGGTGCTATTGTTACAAAAAAAGAAAAAACTGCTCATGGCTTATAGGTAAAAACAGCAGAAGCGCTTGGAAAGACTTTATTGAAATCGTTCAAAACAGCTTGGCCCAAATCCACAACATTATAATTTTTCCTAAAAACACGTTGACAGTGGTATTGTCTCAATGTACATTCTCCGGCTATGAGTGATGATTCTAGACCACACATATCTCACGACGAGACCATCGCCGAAATTACCACCAAGTCGGTTACAACAGGCATTGTTTTCGGTTCACTCTTCGGAGCGGCCAATGCCTATCTCGGCCTGACCGCAGGTTTAACCATTTCCACCTCGATTCCGATAGCTGTTATGGCTGTGGGCAATGTTTTTCCCTGCCGAAGATAAGATTTTCTCCGAGACCGAGGCTAAACTTTTGAAGTGGCGAAAAATCGCGCACCTCCGTAATTAATTGGTTAAATACAATTAGTACAAGTCGGCTCCTGATTTTGTCAATTGGACTTTTCGTCCTGCATTTGGGAGGTGGTGGAGATTAAGGCTTGCGGGTTTGGTCGAAAAGTGTAGAATGCGCGGGACAGGAGGGTGGGGCTGGATAGTTTTTACGCTGTTGAGGTATTACAGATGAAGAGGGCGTTGTTTAATATTATCTTTGCGAAAATTTTGAAGGGCGTTGAAATTGTCGGTAATCGTCTGCCGCATCCGGCGACGTTGTTTGCGCTTTTTGCAGTATTTGTGCTGTTGTTTTCGGGTTTGGGTGATTTGCTTAATTGGAGTGTGGTTCATCCGGGAACGCAGGAGGTTGTCCGGCCTGTTAATCTTTTGACTGTAGAGGGGCTTCATAAGATTATTTTGAAGGTGGTTCCTAATTTTACCAGCTTTGCCCCTTTGGGGATTGTGCTGGTTGCTATGCTGGGGGTAGGGATAGCTGACAGCAGCGGGCTGTTGGGTGCATTAGTTCGCTTGCTTGTACTGTCATCTTCTGAGAGGATATTGACTTTTATTATAGTTTTTGCGGGTGTGATATCCAATCTTGCTGCAAATGTGGGATATGTTCTTTTGATTCCTCTGGCAGGAGTTATTTTTCATACCATGAGGCGTCATCCTTTGGCGGGGATGGCTGCTGCTTTTGCGGGTGTGTCGGGGGGGTTTAGTGCCAATGTGGTTATTGGAACCGTTGACCCGCTTCTGGCTGGATTGAGCCAGGAAGCTGCACGAATTATAGACCCCTCTTATACGGTTAATCCGACGGCAAATTACTATTTTATGTTTGTATCGGCTTTTGTTATAGCTTTGATTGGTACGTGGGTAACAGAAAAAATTGTTGTACCTCGGCTGGGTGAATATAAGGGCGAAAAAAAGGCAGAGGAGCTGACAAAGCTCTCGAGGCTGGAGAAGAAGGGGCTTGTATTCTCGATGATAACTTTTGGTATTTTGTTATTTTTTATTCTTTTGGGCATAATACCACAAGGCGGTTACCTTAGGGGTTCCGACGGGGGGATACTTCGTTCGCCGCTTATCGAGGGCGTGATTGCCTTTATCTTTATTTTATTCGGGGCGACCGGGATGGTTTATGGGGTGGTGTTGGGCAAGTTTAAGAGTGACACCGATGTCATAAAGAGTATGGCGGGCAGTATGAAGACGCTGTCGATGTACCTGGTGCTGGTATTTTTTGCCGCTCAGTTTGTTGCTTATTTCAAGTGGAGCAACCTGGGGATAATAACTGCTGTTAAGGGAGCCGATGTATTGAAGTCACTGAACTGGGGTGTGATACCGACGATGATACTTTTTTTGATTTTTTCAGGATTGATTAATCTTTTGATGGGAAGTGCGTCGGCTAAATGGGCGATATTGGCACCTATTTTTATTCCTATGTTTATGATTTTGGGTTATTCACCTGAATTGTCGCAGGTTGTGTATCGTATAGGTGACAGTATTACCAACATTATTTCTCCTATGATGAGCTTTTTTGCATTGATAATCGCTTACTTTCAGAGTTATGACAGCAAAGCGGGGTTAGGGACGCTTGTTTCGACGATGCTGCCTTACAGTTTGTTTTTCTTTTTAGGGTGGTCTTTGTTGTTGATTATCTGGATATTGTTGGGAATTCCGCTGGGGCCT
>CAYXPG010000060.1:0-2750 GCA_964467205.1 uncultured Pirellulales bacterium
CGGTCAAAAACGACGATTGTATCATTAAGCGAATATCCGATGAGCGTCAGGAAAGCGGCTATCATAGCAAGGTTGATTTTGAAATCTCCAATCAGCAGTGAGGTGCCTATAGTGGTTTCGGCGATGTAAGTACAGGCGGTAACTGCGCCGAGGGTGATGCATACGTCGTGGACCAATGCGACAATTGCGGCAATTCCATACTTGAGGTCTCCGAATCGGAATCCGACATAAGTAACGATTGCGAACAACGAGAGAACAATCGCAATCAAAGCCCTTGTTTTTTGTTCTGCACCGACGGAGGGATTAATCTGTGTTACTCTCGGTAGAGAAGTTGCCAGTGTTGCCGCTGCTGTAATTTTGGTAGTTTCATTTTCAATGAACTGTGTCCATTCGTTCTCGGTTAGTTCACGCAGGCCGGCCTCGGGTGGGGCACACAGATAAACAAAAGTATTTACCGGCTTATCGGGCTGCATTTGGTTCAGGGTGGTATCGAGGATTTGATAGGGATAATAATTAAGGTTCTGTGTATCGGGTTTGAAGCGGAGGGCCTTGAATCTTGAGTCAATATCTTCTGCGGTGGTGCCTCTTTCGAGTTCGCAGGTAATTCTGATACCGCCGAGAAAATCTACCAGTTCGGGGAAAGAATCTATAAGCTCTTCGGTTATTTTTTCCTCTGAGGTTATTTCAGGCAGGAGGTTTTGCTGGATTTGAAGTTCGTCCGCAAAAGCATTTAATATCGTGTTGTTGACGACCTCATCCACCTTCGGCTGAGAGATTTGAGCATCGGGAAAAGCCGTTTCCAGGACGCCTTTGACCAAAGATTTGTTTGTATTACTTGTCTCTATAACAAAATCAGCAGGGTTACTTTTTTGGATTATTCGCAAGTTGCTCAATTTGCCCTCGAAGCGGCCCTGGGCCTTTTTAATCGCTAAAGCCATCTCTTCGGGGCTTTGCTGCTGAGATTCGCCGAAGGTTACTGTAACAGTGGTTTTATTAGTTTCGGTGGTGTTGATTTCATATTGTCTATTTGACTTTCCTATACTGTACACTTTTGCCGCTGCGAGGGCGGGGTTGTTCAAATCAATTGCTGCCTTATGGATTCTGTCTTCCACATCCTGTCTGCTGAGATTTACATTTTCTTTTAAGTTGATTTGGACAGAAGTTCCGCCGGTAAATTCGATATCATATTTGTTGTTTACAGCGGGGTCTCTTGTAAAGAAGACAAAAAGCCCTGCGGCGATAAGCAGAGTTGAGATTGTCAGGAAAACAGGTCTCAACGCCATCCAGTTTACGTTAGGTCTGTGTATGAGACGGAGCATAAACAGATGGTCTTTGATGATTCGTTTGGCCAGCAGCCAGTCGAAGACTATACGTGTTACAAACAGTGCGGTGAACATACTCGATGCGATACCAAGCATAAGCACAATGGCGAAGCCCTTTATTTCTTCCGAAGCGACCCAGAAAAGGATTGCAGCAGTAATAAAGGTGGTTATATTTGCATCCAGGATGGTTCTAAGGGCCCTTTCATAGCCGTTTTTGATGGCTATTCCAAGAGAAGAGCCTCGCTGCTGCTCTTCGCGGATTCTCTCAAAGATAAGTACGTTAGCGTCAACGCTCATACCGATTGTAAGTATCATGCCTGCGATGCCGGGCAGTGTGAATGTTGCCCTTACGAGTGCCATTATCGCCAGGACAAAGAGCAGGTTCATAAACAATGCGACGTCAGCGATTGAGCCGGCAAGCATATAGTAGAAGAGCATACAGAAGACTACTACGATAAATCCGATTATGCCTGCTTCGATACCTTTGTCACGATTGTCGGCGCCGATTGATGGTCCGATTGTTTTTATCGAGATGGGCTGCTCAATCAACATAGCAGGCAAAGAACCTGCATTGAGCTTGCTAATCATATCTTCGGTTTCTTCCTGAGAGAAGCTGCCTGTAATTTGGCCGTCAGTGGTTATTTTTGTCTGTATATTCGGTGCAGAAATTGCCAGGCCGTCGAGCAGGATGCACAAAGGTCGTCCAATATTCTTACCGGTAACGTTACCGAATAACCTGCCGCCTCTTTCATCGAGTGTAAAGCTGATAGCCCTTCGTCCCATCTGGTCGGTTGACGGCCTGGCCTTTGTTAATTTCCAGTCGTTTTCACCGGTGCCGTGCACCACAATCTCATCCTGCTGGTTGCTTGCCAGAACGTAATATTTCTCACCGAACTGGCCGATAACGGCTTCTGTTGCCCGTATCCAGCCTGTGAGTTCCTCCTGGGTTGTGTTTTCTATCTCGAACCATATATGTTTACTGTCAGAAGCAAACTTCGGGCCTTTTGTTTTAAGGGAATCGACATAGGCCGATAGTTCTTCAATGTCGAATTTTGGGTTTGTATCGGGATTGGTGGTCGGGATTATTCTAAATTCGAGTATGCCGGCGCCTTTTAGCATACGCTGAAGGTCTCTGGGGTCGTCAAGTCTTCCTTTGAATGGTCGATACTCATCGGATGCTTCGACAATTATGTCGATTTTTTCGGCCCGTTCGGAGAACTCCTTTTTGAGCTCGTCAATAATCTGTTTTCTTTCTACTGATTTTGGGGGCGTTCCAATGGCTGTGTTTATCTGGTCTCTGGTGAGGCTTAATTTATCGAGGGCTTTTTTGGCATTTTTGTATTGGATATTTTTGCCTGTTTCGGGTTCGGTTAGCTTTTCGGCGACATCAGCCCATTTGGCATATTCTTTTATATAACCGGTAAGTAG
>CAYXPG010000060.1:2850-10147 GCA_964467205.1 uncultured Pirellulales bacterium
AGAGCAAGATTATCAACAGAGCCGAGGAAATCGCTGAGCGATTCTGTGAGCTGTTGTTCGTCGAGTTTGAGCCACTGGCTGATATTTTGGTTTACCTTATCGAGGTCAATTTCGGCCGATGATATTGCTTCTTCTTTGGCCTGAAGTTCCGAGAGGAATTCGTCCCTTTTGTCCTGTAGGGCTTTTCGCTCATCGTGAGCGGCAGCGAGTTCTTCGAGTATTGTTAGTCTGTCGGAAGAGCCTCTTGCAAAGTTTTTAAAGTCCTCGGATCGCTGTTCATTTGTTTTTTGCAGGGAGCGCATAATTACTGCGGCTCTGATATTTTCGGCCAGCAGTTCGCTGAGGGCCTTTTCAAAATTCTGGCGTTTTTTGCGTGCTTCTGCGCTTGCCAGAGGCATTTGAATCTCAAAGCGGGTGGCGCCCTGCGGCCGCCATATGAGGTTTTGAATGTTGGCCGGGTCTATCCGCCTTCGCAGAACAGTTATCATTTTTGTTGAGAGTTCTTTCCTCTCTGCTGCGATGAGTCCCTGGGCGTCAATCTCATAAATGAGACTGGTTCCGCCGGCCAGGTCTATTCCGGGCTTTAAGGTTTCATTAGGAGGATATAAAGTCCAGGCCGCAACCACTACCAGAACAATGGCTAAAACAATTTTCCAGGTCAAATTTTTGTTCATAACATGCTTCCAGGTTTAAATTGATTATTGATTATTTAGTTAGTCATAAAAGTTTCAATTATCAAATCGGCCTTTAATCATTCGATAGATTCTTTCCGATTGCGTTGGTGCTGACTCTTATCTTAGTATTATTTGACTCATCAATCTTTAAGATAATCTCGTCGTCCTTAATGTCCACGATGGTGCCCAGAATTCCACCGATAGTCCGAACCTTGTCATTTTTTTTCAGGGACCTGACCATTTGTTTGTGCTGCTGTTCCTTTTTTCGCGGGCCTCTGAAAATGAGAAAGTAAAACACAACAAACATCAAGCCAATCATAAGCATAGTTGGCAGAGGAGACCTTGGCTGTTGAGTTGGCGGAGCACCGGCATCGCCGATGGTCTCATCGGCTGTTTGGGTTGTGGTTTGCTCAGTATCGGCCGGCTCTGAAGAGACTCCCGGTGCCTTAGCTAATATCCAGATATTGTCCATTTTAATTTTCCTTTCGTCGTTAGATTTTTGAAAGCCTGATTTATAACCTAAATTTGCTGTAAATTACAGATAATTCTTTAAATAGTGTACATTCGATACTCGATACTCGATACTCGATACTCGATGAACTACGAACCACCAACTACGAACTAACATAGAGGGTTTCATATTTTTTCAGTTTGATATCGGCCAGGTTGGCAAATTGTTTTTTTTCGATTGCTTCTCGAATTTGGGCCATTAGTTTCTGATAAAACCTGAGGTTGTGCAGAGAAACCAGGATTGGACCAAGCATTTCTGATATATTAAAGAAATGTCTGATAGAGGCCCGGCTGAAGTTTTTACAAGCGTAGCAGTCGCAGTCGGCTTCGATGGGCCTGTCGTCATCAATGTTGGAGCTGTTTCTCAGTCTGACGGGGCCGTTTTCGGTGAATGCAAAGGCATTTCGTCCATTTCTTGTCGGCAGGACACAGTCGAACATATCGATACCGGCGCCTGCAGCGGCGATAATATCAGCAGGGGTGCCGACACCCATTAAATAACGAGGTTTATCCTGCGGCAAAAGCTGCGTTGTGTGAGAAACTGTTTTTATCATATTGTCGTGTCCTTCGCCGACACTTAATCCGCCGATGGCGTAACCGTCGAAGTCCATTTTGACAAGCTCACGCCCACAGTGTGTTCTCAAGGTTGTATTTATACCGCCTTGAACAATGGCGAAAAGGAGTTGTTTGGGGTTGGAGTGGGCCTGTTTACATCGGCAGGCCCAGTGTATGGTTCTCTCTACGGCCTCTTTCAATTGCAAATTTTCACAGGGGAAGGGCGTGCATTCGTCAAGACACATTATTATGTCGGCGCCGAGTCGGTTTTGGATTTGAGTGGCGATTTCAGGATTTAAGTGTATTTTTGTTCCGTCGATATGGCTTGCAAATTCGACACCATCATCAGAGATTTTTGTGAGCGGGTTTAGCGAAAAAATCTGGTAGCCGCCGCTGTCGGTAAGTATCGGCCTGTCCCAGGCCATAAGTTTGTGCAGTCCGCCGAGCTTTTCAACTACTTCGACTCCGGGTCGAAGTAGTAAATGGTAAGTGTTGGCTAAAATAATGTCGGAGCCGATTTGCTCTAATTGTTGTGGTGTGATTCCCTTTACGGCTCCTGCGGTGCCTACGGGCATAAAGACGGGTGTTTGAATCGTGCCGTGAGGTGTGGTTAAAACAGCCCGCCGAGCAGCGGAGTGATGATCCTTGTTGAGAATTTCAAAGTCAGCCATTTCAATAAATACTTTCGAATTTTGAGCCGGGATAATAATGAAATAGAATCTGCTCTGTGGTTTTCCGCTTCCTTGCCATTGCCTCGGCGCCGCATTGACACATTCCCACGCCGTGTCCGTAACCTCTGCCGGAAGAGAAGACCAATTTGTCAGAATTCCCCTGTGTATCGTTTTGTGTTTGGGAATCCTCATTTGCATCGGTGATTTTGCAAATAGTGCTTCTTAACTTTCGGCCGGTCGGGTCGATTGCCAGGCGCAGGTCTTCGGCTCGGAGGAAATCAAATTTTCCGGTTGAGCCGATGAGTTTGAGCTTTGTCAATCGGGAGAACCGACCATAAATACTTTGTTGTACAGGTATGATATTTGTAATTTTGCCGAGCCGCTTTAAAGTTGGGTATCTTTTAAGGAGTCTTTTTGTAACCTCGGATTTGTCGATTTGAACTGTTGGCCAGAAGAAAAATTTGTTCCTTGCTGTGTCCCTGCAGTATGGGCACTCGACGCCGGTGAGAGGTTTGAAAGGGTCTCCGCCGAACATATTTTGGCTGTTTTCAGTGTGGCCGCCACAGATTGAGCTGTAGTAGGCAGGGAAAACATCTATTGTGCCGTTATTATGCTCGCAGACGAGGATCTTACCGTGTGTTTTATTGACGGCATCCCAAACCTGGGCCGACTCTGCGGCAATACCCCGATAAACCTGGTTTGCCTGTGTTTTCAAGACATCCCAGCTTCGCTTGCCGCCGAACTGTTTTTTGATGTACCAGCAGTATGTTCTTGCCGCAATTGTCTGGGCCCGAAGGGCGGCCGGCTCCCAATAATCAGGCATTTCGGCTCCTACGACACCGGCTAAATACGATTCAGGCGGAACAAGGTTGACTGCATCAAAAGAGTTGACATCAGGATTGAGTATTAGTTTGAGTTTGCCGCGATAATCGTCGCCGTTAAGGTTAAAGACGTACGGCTCATCAGGGGCAATAACTACTTCGCTGCCCACAGATGACCAGCCGGCAATAGTAATTCTGTCGGCAGAAATCTTTGCTCTTATCGGTACATCAACACGGTCGAAGCGGGCCTGCAGTGATTGTTGCTGAAGGTTAACAATACTAAAGGATGAAGGAATCTTTAATGTGCAGCCACTGACGTCATCAAGAAGCAGAACCCTTACCCAGAATTTTGGCTCGATGTCCATTTGGGGCGTAGGGCTGGTTGGCTGTCTTTTGGTGCAGCCATTCAGAATTACCAGACAAAGCAGGTAAAGTATCCAGGGGGTGAGCTTACGGGAGGCCCCCAAACGCGAAATAATGCGTTTGGGGAATCCCCTGTGATTTGCAGTTGGTCGGACGGCAGCGGTCAATACAGGTTTTACAGTTTGTTTTGCATTCATTTTCGTTGGGATTGCTTATTGACGATTCTTTATGGGTTTCCATTTTGCGACTTATTGCAAAATGAGGTCCCTTTGCAAAATGGGGTCCCTATTGATAATTTGAGAAGGGACTAAAAATAATCAATATAAAACAAGGGTTTAGTTTTGCGGCTTTGTTCAAAACGTCGTCCCTACCCAATAATCGTTCGCTTAATCCAGGTTTCGCAAGGATAAACCGAATTTACCAATTGCTTTTTTAATTTCGTTCAGGCTCGTTACGCCGAAGTTTTTACATCCGAGCAGCTCTGCGTCCGTTTTGGATATTAAATCGCCGAGTTTATGGATGTTTAGACTCTGGAGGCACGTTCGAGCGCGCATAGACAACTGGAGGTCATCGGCGGGTTTGTTCGAGATTTCAGCATACTCGTCCCTGACAGCAGGGTCGGATGTTACAGCTAAAACGCCCTGTTTTTCTTCCAGAGCCATACCGAGGTGCAGAGCTTTTGAGTCCAGAATGGCCTTGATTTCTCTAAGTGAGGTTTCACCGAAGTTTTTATAGGATAAGAGCTCCGTTTCTGTAATATTCAGTAGGTCGCCAAGTGTTCTTATGTTCATTTTTTTCAGGCAGTTTCTGCTGCGAACCGACAGTTCAAAGTCAGAGATTGGGGTTTCAAGGATTTGGACCTTTCGGTCCTTTTTCTTTTCTTTTTCCTCGTCGTAGAGCATTGTTTTTGAACTTTCGACATCTTTTTTGAACAGGATTGCCCTCTGGTGATTGGGATGATATTCGAGCACCTTGTCCACACATTTAGATGCCTTTTCGAACTTGCCCATATCTTCATAAAGCACGGCTAAATTCAACAGTGCACTTATATAAACGGGGCTGGTTGAGATGATTTGCTTGTAATAATCGATAGCGGCGTCTTCGTCACCGGATAAGTCACAGCGATAAGCCAGGTGGAAAAGGGCCTTTTGATGATTCGGTGATAATTCCAAAGCCGTTCTGTAATTGTCCATTGCCTGTTCGTAAAAGCCCCGGGCTTCCTGAAGCCGTCCGAGCTGGTAATGGTATTCTGCGCTTACATTTTCAAAACTCGCACAGGCTTTGAGTTCTTTCTCTGCTGATTCGAAGTTGCAGGCATAGCGATATGTTGCAGCTTTTTCCACTGTTATGATTAGAGTGTCGGCTTCGTAATTGAGACTGTTTTCGAGATTATCGATTGCTTCATCAAATCGGCCCATTCGTCGAAGCGCAAAGGCAATGTATATAAATTTTTCTTTGCAGTCCTTTGCCTTTTTGAGTTTAGCGATAGCTTCAGCATTTTTGCCGAGAATAAAAAGGCCGATTCCCACGGCCAAAGCCCCTCTTGGAGAAGTTTTACCCGCATTTTCCTCTACTTGTTCAGCAAAAGTCAGCTGGTTTAGTTCACTGGAATGAATAAATTCAGAAAGTTTCTTCACTTCGTCTGTTGAAGGTAAAGCGTCGGCAAAAAGGTCGATTTCAGGCTCAGTAATCGGTTCCATAGCACTTCACTCCTAATTGTTTTTTTGTTTGTATGGCATTTTCTACAAAGCAAATCTTACACAAAGTGCAATATTATAAGGCTATGGATAATTTTTGCAACAGATTTTTTTGCTTGAAAGAGCGTGTATTTAAGGTTTTTGTGGCAGGATTGGCAAAATATCCGGCTGGATACCACGACTTCTGAATTTGACTCGGTAAAAACTTAAAAACCGTTGAGCCACTGATTGGCAAATATGCGCAAATCAGCATAGTCAACGTTTGTACTGTGATTGAAATCAGCCCCGCCGCACCAGTTCGGCTCACCACAGTTGGTAGAAAAAAGGTAATTTGTGAATTCGGCGTAATCAATGAAATTGACTACCCCGTCTTCGCCCTGGATATCGCAGTCGACAGGAACAGTATAATAACCCCAGTCGGTAATGCTTACGCCATCGTCGTCTGTAACGGTACAGGAGATAAGATATGTCCCTTCGACTGTGTAGGTGTGCGATGGCGTGTAATTCTGTGTGGCCGTATAGCTGTCACCAAAGTTCCAATCTATATACTGGATGGTGCCGTCCGAATCGTTGGCGTCCAGCGTGAAGTTCAAGGTCAAATCATCAGGAGAAATGCTAAAGGCCGCCTCAGGTGCCATATTATCGTTTTGGGTATTGTCAAGACAATCGAGCAAACTGTAGGCGTCATTTGCCATTTGGTGTTCGACTCGGTTTGCATCTTCAAAAGGCGGAGTGCCGATAGAGCGCCAATACGGCAGTAACGTATTAAGAACAACATCAAACATATGGGCCTCAACCGGGAATACGCTTGTCTGCGTGGTCATCTCATTTCCGGCGTCATACAGAGACAGTGCTCGGTCGTACATATCACCGCTGGCCAGAGGCGATGGGATATTGGAAACCATTACCCAGGTCGGTACAGCAATTCCGTAATTTGCATTTCCTGAAATAAACCACATAGTTGCCAGGGCCGGGTCTTCGTTTGGCAGTACGCCGTGAACGGCTATAAATGACCTGTTTGTACTTCGACAAATCATATACAAGGTCCGACCGGGGCCATAACGGGCGTATTCAAAACCCTGGTTCGGTTCAGAGTTGCCCTGAGTGATTGTTTGTACGGAAAGCTCACAGGCATCGGCCAGCCCTTTTATATTGTAAGTTCCGCTTTCATAGCGTCCGCCAACGATATTCACATCAGTACCATCAGGGTGATTATGAAACTCATTTGCGCGAACGACAAGGCCGAGAAGACCCTGTGGCTCGCGGTCAGGGTCCATAGTGTCGTACTCCAGGGTGGGGTTATCATGGTCAACTTCAAATACACTGGCATTTTCGTTGGCATCGATAAATGGGAAATTGCCTCCTGCGCCGGTTCCGTTAAGATACTCCCTGATTTGGGCCATCGTGTCGCAGTTTCTCAGGATATACAGTTGGACGGAACTGTTGCTTCCGCCGGTAACCGTGGCGTTTCCAGAACCTATTCCAGCCTCGCTCAGGCCCATAAATACACTGCCGCCCTCGCTGCGCACGCCGATGTAATCGTATGGGGAGCCGGCAGAGTGAATGAGCTGCTGGCGAGCATTGCTGGTGTCGCGCATTTTCCACATCATAGGCCGGCCGTCCACAGTAACGCTTCCGTGGGCCGAACCGACAGTACAAGCATAAACCTGGATTGGCATAAGGAGCAAAACTAATACTGCAACCGTAAAAAATGTTGTGGTACAGTGACGTTCCATTCCTATTCCTACTCTTTATCTAAATACTATACCAGCCTGTCATTTCAGCAGAATATTTTCTGCGCGCTATCCGCCATCGATGGTTAGATACGGTACTGCTCGTTTTTTTAATGTCAGGTTAAAGATTCGACTCAAGCCAATCGGAAGCAAACATCTGGAAGTCGAGGAAATTGACCTTGCAATCTTCGTTTAAGTCTCCTGTTGGGTTATAATAGCATACTTCTTCGGCTGGTGATGAAGGCAGTGGCGAACCTTGATAGAGCAGTTCAA
>CAYXPG010000061.1:0-10073 GCA_964467205.1 uncultured Pirellulales bacterium
CAGCCAGTCCTGCACCAGCAGTTTAATATCTCTGAAATCCACCACGCCGTTTCTATCCAAATCACCCGGCTGTTCAGTTGCTGTCATCTGCCAGTCTCTTGCTGTATGAGCAAAATCAACCTCATCAATTGTACCATCGTTAGTTAAATCGCCTAATAGCGACCAGTTCGCCGGCGTTTTACTCGCCTCGGCCGTGCCGCCGAACGCCCCTATATTGATTCGGATATTGTTTGGTTCATTTGTTTCGTCGGCCAAATTACTGCCCGGATTACCCGCATCGACGCAACGGCTGGTTACTGCATCATTGACCCAGCTTTGACTGTTTGGGTCCCATCTTCCCGCCTGCGACTGCAAATGTTCATCGCCCATAACCCAAAAATCATCATTTACATCGACAGGCGTACTATTCTGGTCCCAATACCCGGCATCTACAAAGCAGGGGTCGATATTGATATTGCCTATAATTCGATTCAGAGTACAACCGCTTTCGACATAAATGCTCTGCTCACCGTTCTCCTGCAGGTCACTGTAAGCCAGTTCGACGTAACACTCCGGGTCATTGTCTATTAGTGACAACTGCGCACCATTAGGGGCTGTGTTGTTCCAAAGTATGCAGTTATAGAAAATTGAGCTGCCCGCAGCGGCTGCACCGCCGCCGCCGTATTCCGCTGCCCGGTTGTCTGCAATGGTACAATTTTTAATTCTAAGATAAATGTTGTTCCATAATCGCACACCTCCGCCGTGCCCCGCAGATTTATTGCCGGTAATCGTACAATTCTCTATCGTCGGGAATCCCCACGAACAGTATATACCTCCGCCCAGCAGTCCCGATGAATTACCTCTGACGATGCAGTTACTAATCGCGGGAGCGTCAAAGAAATTGTGGCAGCTTATACCGCCGCCTGCGTAGCCGGCGCTGTTGCCTTCGAGTCGGCAGTCTCGGATTGTCGGGTTCGAAAAGAAGCAGCAGATACCGCCACCTATGGAAATTGGAATTCCGAAAAGCGATTCGGCCGGCCCGTACCCGTTAATAATTGTAAAGCCCGACAGGACCGAACCCGGCCCTTCTCCTCGCCGGAAAATAAAACCGCGATGGGGCGAAGACTCGCTGCCGTTACAGTCAATGATGCAGTTTGACGGGCCGTTTACGCTGCTTACTGTAATAGCCCGCCCCATAAAGTCGATGTCACGATTGCCCTCGCCCGTATAGTTACCGTCTGCGACCCAGACGGCACCGTTGTCCCAGCAGTGGTCAATCGCCGATTGGATTGTATTATAGTCAGCCGGAACATTAATATCACCCGGCCCGTCTGTAATAAACCAATAGCAGTTACCGCTGTTGGAGTCGGTTGTTTCGTTGCCCGCCAAATCATAGGCCTTAATTATGAAATAGTAAGTGGTGTATGGGCTAACACCGCTTAATGTCATTGTATGACTCGTTGCGGGAATCAGAGAGATTATCGCAAAGTCATTTGGCTCGGGACAGCTCGTCCCGCAGAAAAGTTTTGTTGAACCTGGCTCATTGGTGTCAAAGGTAACTGTCGGTTCAGGGCCTGCACTATCAACAAAAACATTGAAAATCACAGGACCGCAGCAGTCAACTATCGCCGTATCCGTTACGGTTGCAGGATTATCGTTGCTGTCGTTTGCATCTTCATACGTTGCGGTGATTATTTCGCCGTGAGATATTTGCAGCAGACCGTCTTCGATATTCGGCTCGCCCGCAATAGCTGAAATCGTCTCTGCAAAGACACCTATATTGCTGTCTGTTTCTGAAAGAGTGATGGTTTCGAAATCGCCGCCGTTGGTTTCGATGCTCGCCTCAGCAGTGCCGTTACCGCTAAGGTCGCTGTCGGCCACCCAGACCTTGATTGTATCTGAGCAGCGGTAGTAATCACGCTCAAGACTTATATGACCGTTCGGCTCTGTGGCCGAGAGTATCGCATTATAAACGTTGAGCCGCCCATTGGCATCACAGACCCCCGGCGCAATTGGGTCAACAGTGTCCTTAAGGATATTTGTTGCATCATCGCTTGTGAGTGCCGGATTGACCGATAGCAAAAGTGCACACGCTCCTGCAACGTGTGGACACGCCATTGACGTGCCTGATGCGATTGTTTTGTAATTGCCGTAGGTCGTGCCCAGTGACGTCCCCGCAGCCCGCAGTGACAGAATGTCCACGCCCGGCGCGGCTATATCCACCCAATCGCCGTAATTGGAAAAGGCCGGTTTTTCGTCGTTGGAATTTGTTGCGGCCACTGAAAACATGTGCTCATAATTGGCAGGATACACAGGCATATTTGAATAGTCGTTACCCGCCGCCGCTACCATTATCACGCCCTGGCTGTATGCATAATCGATAGCTTCCTGCATATATTGAGTATAACCGCCGCCGCTCCAGCTGTTCGATACAACATCGGCGCCGGCCGCAACCGCATAGTAGAAAGCTTCTATGGCATCGGCGGTATCGCCTGAGCCTCCACTGGAAAGAAACTTAAGTGACATTATCTTCGAGTCCCAGCAGACGCCTGTTATATCAAGCCCATTGTTTCCGTCCGCAGCGATTATCCCCCCGCAGTGTGTCCCGTGTCCGTGGTCGTCTATCGGGTCACCGTCACCATTGATAAAGTCATATCCGTATATGTCGTCTATGTAGCCGTTTTCATCGTCGTCAACACCGGCGGCGCCGTTCAGCTCCGATTCGTTGAACCATATATTATTAGCCATGTCCCGGTGGTTGTAATCAACGCCCGTATCAACGACCGCAACTGTTATCTCACTGCTTCCGGTGCTTATTTCCCACGCCTCATTAGCGTCAATATCGCAATTATAAGTTCCAGGCGGTGAATTATACGTGCCGCTCGCCGGGTACATCTGCCTCGTATTGGCCAACGCCCACTGTATCGGATAATTAGGGTCGTTTGGCTCCAGGCATATCCGAACTTTGTAATTCAGCTCTGCGTATTCGACGTCAGGGTCGTTTTGGTATGCTTCGATAATGTCTTGCAGCGATTCAGCCGTATCGGGCTCAACCTTAAGTCTGTATATTCTCTCAAGCGCAGGAACCTTTCTCTCCCTGCCGCCTCGCTTAAGTCTTTTGAGTATTCTTTTTTCTCTTTTGCTCAAAACCCCCGGGTCTTTATTCAAAAGCGCTTCTAAATTCCTTCTGTGCTTCCTGAAATTCCTGAAAATACTTCTGAACTTTTTGACGTGGTATCTGTCTTTAAGCTCATCGAGCGAGCTGGTTAATTTAATTTCAGCGGCTCCTTTGTCTTTGTCCAGCTCACTTTCCAGTTGCAGCGCTGCTTGCTCACTGAATTTCACGATTATTTCGTCCGGAACGTAACGATGACCTCCGCTGATATTGTCGTCTGCCGGCAGATAATCCATTTTTACCTCGTATCCCTGCACTGCTCTTTCCGAAAGGTTACCCATATAAAATGGTGTACTGGAATCTTCGACAGGAATAGCTTTCACACCGAAGCCGATAACCGCCAGCAGATATGCAGAGATTAAGATGTGCTTTTTAATTTCAAGGACCTCCTCGATAGTTTTTACACAGGCACAAAAGGCATTTTACCGGAAAACCGCTGAAAATTCAAGTGAAAAATGACGTGCGAATTTGTTGGCTTGTTGGCACTTTAATGACCAATTACACCGGAACCGGTATTTAACAGTGACATTAAGAGCTATTCAGCCACTGTCTCAATTTCCACCGGCACGCTGCGTGCTCTGCGCTTAAACAAATCTATTTTCATCCACCTGTTACTCTTGAACCGCCATCTGTTTGCAAGCCCCACACTGATAATACTTAATGTAGTGGCAATCCACGGCCCAATAGAACCTAATCCGGGTGCAAACTCAATTATAAGCACACCGCCGAGCCCTAATATCAGCACCGCTCCGAGCGCCGAGGCCGCCGCCAGCCAAATCGTGTCCCCCGCCCCGCGAAGTGCACCGCTGTAAGTAATTCTCGCTGCGTGAAAGACCTGGTATATAGCCGCACAAATCAGAATATTGACTCCCATCTCAATTACCTTTTCATCGGACGACCAGAACCTCATCAGCTCATTTCTGAACACAAAGAAACAAATCCCCACCAGTCCCATATAAACCAGTCCGATCCTCACACACACACTTGTCTGTTTAACGGCCGTATCTTTTCTGCCTTTGCCGATTGATTTACCCACCGCTGCCGTAAGTGCACCTGCTAACCCTACCACCGGCATAACAGAGATATTTGTCCACGCGAGCGCAACGCTTGTTGCGGCCATCGCTTCTTTTCCGAATTTGCCAATCAGCCAGAATAAAATCACTCCCCAGAACGCCACATTTACCATTAGTTCAAATCCCGCCGGCAGTCCCACTTTCAGCAGGTCTTTCATTTTGCCAAAATCAATATTCATTGTGCGCCTGCATTCGAAGTTCGAGTTAATATCACCGCTTAAAAAAACCGCCATTCTTATCCCCGCCCCGACAATCATCCCGATGAACGTCCCCCATCCGGCCCCTGCAATGCCCATCGCCGGAAAGCCGAACTTGCCGAAAATCAATACGTAATTTGCTGCAACATTAACCACCTGCCCGCACAATGCCGCATACATTGTGATAATCGGCCGATGAATGCCCATAAAAAACTGGCTGCTGCACCACGCAAAGACCGCTAAAAATTGTGTGTAAAGCATAATTCGAAAATAAATTACTTCCATATCCGCAACTACCGGCTCATGCCCCATCATCTTGAATATCAACGGCGCACCCGGCCACGCAATCGCTGCTACAATCGTCGTATAAGCCAGACTCATATATATCCCCTGCCAGCAGTAGTTTGAACAGTTTCTTTTTTCTCCTCTGCCGAAGCTCTGACTGACAAACGTTATTACACTTGCTATCACCCCGATAGCGAAACTGGCCGGCACAAAACTGACAAAACCGGCAGGCAAAATTGCTGCCAGGGCCGCCGTCCCCAAACGGGATACCATATACCTGTCAACGAACTGCATGAGCGTAAAGGAAAGAGTTGTTACTATCATCGGCCCCGCTAACTTCAGCATATACTTCAGCGAAGTCTCATCCGTGATATGTTCCTGTGACAGTAGAGTTGATTCGTCACTCATTTACTCGAATCCTTTTTATTTAGCCCGAGCTTATTTAATAGCCTCTCAGCAGATATACCAGGAACTTTTACACTCTTGACCGGACTGGTTTTGCCTCTGATGATGCTGATGGAATTTTTTTTAACGCCGAGTTGTTTTGCCAAAAACTCGACAAGGCACTGATTGGCTTTGCCTTTTTCCGGCGCCGCTGCAATCTTGATTTTCAGCATCCCTCCCAGCGTCCCTGTTATAGCGGTTTTACTGCTGCCCGGCACAACCTTTACCCCCAAAACCACACCCCCATCGACTTCTTGAATCTTCAGACCGGCCGTAGGCTTATCCATCAATCGTCCTTTGTCTTTTCACTCTTCCCGCAGGTTTGTGCCTATCGCCGATTGTACGTACTTTTCGATTTCCTCCGCCAGCTCACCTAATGCTGCAATCTGAAAGTCTTCATAATGGCCCGGAACATATTCTCCGTTCAGGGCCTTCTTTGAGATTCTGACGCGGATGATTGGTGTCGCTTCGGCGCCGGCGCTGAAGTCACCTTCTTTATGTTCGGTAAGTTCTACCCGCCAGTCTTCGCTTATAAAAACCAGGTTCTTGCCCGTATAAACCGCCATCGAAAAATAATCACGCAATAGCTTGAGTGTTTCCATTTGGAGCTTACTCCAGTGAGCCGGTTAGTTCTTTGATAGTTGTTACTTCTTTGCGTTTGCAGTATTCTCTTATACCTTCGATAATTTTCACCGCGCAGCCCGGCTCGACAAAATTTGCCGTCCCGACCGCCACCGCCGATGCCCCTGCGATAATAAATTCGATAGCATCCGAAGCATTTCTAATCCCCCCTAAGCCCAAAATTGGTATCCCATTTCTTCCGGCAACCTCGTTATAAACCTTATTCACCAGATATACTGCTACCGGCTTTATTGCCGGCCCGGAAAGCCCGCCCGTCTTATTGGCCAGAACCGCCTTTCGGCTCTCGATATCTATCGCCATTGCAGGAAAGGTGTTTATCAGGCTAAGTGCATTGGCTCCGCTGTCAACCGCCGCCCGCGCCGTTACGCTGATGTCAGTAACGGCCGGTGACAGTTTAACCATTAAAACCTTCTCACCCGCCGCTTTTTTCACTGCAGAAGTAATCTCTGTAACCTGCTGCGGGTCGGTCCCGAAACTTATTCCGCCTTTTGAGACGTTCGGACAACTGATATTCAACTCTATTCCTGCTACCGCTTTTTCGCCCGCCAGTCGTTCTGTCACAGCCACATATTCTTTGATGGTCTCACCGGCCACGTTGACAAAAACGGCTGTTGTGAATTGTTCTAAAATCGGCAGTTTCTCTTCGATGAACTTATCTAATCCGATATTCGCTAAGCCGATAGCGTTAAGCATTCCCGAATTGGTCTCGACAATCCTCGGCGTCGCATTGCCTTTTCTAACTTTGAGTGTGATACTTTTGGTAATAAACCCGCCGAGCTGATTAACATCTACAAAATCAGCTAATTCATCACCGTATCCGCACGTCCCCGATGCCGTAAAGACCGGATTCGCCAACCGCACACCTGCAAAGTCAACCGAAATATCAGCATTTTCTTCCATAACTACTTTCCATCAACAACAAATCACAAACCAAAGACTACTTCTCTACTCTCAAAGACAGGCCCGTCTTTGCAGCACAGCTTATAAACAGTTTCGTTTGAGTCGTTCGCTTTACATTCCACCGCACAGCTCTGGCAAAGTCCGAACCCGCACGCCATCATCCGTTCCATACTGATTTGGCAGTCGATGTTGCGTTTTTCTGCAATTTCAGATATTTGCTTCAGCATCGCTTCAGGCCCGCAACTATAAATGATTGTATTTTCACTTTTCAAAATTGTATTTTCACTTTTCAAAGAGGACTTCTCCAGCCACTGTGAAAAGCAATCGGCTGCTGTTCCTTCGAATCCTGCCGTCCCGTCATCGGTCGCTATAAATGACTTCGCTCCGTATTTGGCGAATTCCGCTATTGAGAAACCCAGCCCCTGCGAAACCTCATCAAGCCGTCTTTCGAAAGGAAGTTCATTTTTTGTCTTTGCACCGGCGAACGCGGTAACTTCGATTTTCGGATAATTCTCGCTCAGCACTTTCGCAAGATACAGCAGTGGCCCCGCGCCCATCCCGCCAATCACCAGCAGCGCCGTTTTTTTACCTTCCGGCACCCAGAATCCTCTTCCCAAAGGCCCGATTACACTTATCGAATCACCCCCCGAAAGCATACTCATTCGCAGAGTCCCGGGCCCGACCACCCCATATAGAATCTCGACAGAAGTTTTGTTTTTTTCTGCTCTGACGTCGGCAAAACTAAAAGGCCGACGCAGCAAAATCTGTCGTTCGGCGGCATCAGCCAACTTCTTAGGTATTGTTTGCGGCCCCGGCAGAGCGGCATTGCTCAGTTCCAGTTCGCAAAACTCGCCCGGCCCACTCGTACCAAAAGCCTCCGCACCAGAACCCGAAAATTCCAGCCCCAATCGATAGCACTTCTCCCCAATCGGTCTGTTGAAAGACACAATCGCTGAAAAAACACCCTTACTTGCCCAGGCACCATTATTCATCGCAACTATCCACTAAACGCTGTACTCTAAACGCTATCTGCTAACAATGTACCGAAAATCTCCCGCCAGTCAAGCTAATAAAACCGCCTTTAAAATGGCAAATATATGGCTTATTATTTATGCAGTTTTATTTTGACCGGACCGCCGGTTTCGATTATTCTTAACAGACTATTGAATGTATCAGTTAACTTTTTTGGAGGTTCCTGAATTATGGAGTGTCCCGTTTGTTCAAACCGGCTGCAGCAAATCACTGTCGCCGATGTTACCGTTGATGTCTGCAAAGGAGGCTGTGGCGGAATTTGGTTCGACAATTTCGAACTCAAAAAATTCGACGAGCCCCACGAAGCCGCAGGGCAGGCCCTCCTGGACATAGAATGCGATGAAACTTTGGTCATCGACCATTCAAAGAGATTAAACTGCCCCAAATGTGATAACATTGTGATGATGAGGCATTTTTTCAGCGTGAAAAAACAGGTCGAGGTCGATGAATGCCCGGGATGTGGCGGCTTTTGGCTCGACGCCGGGGAGTTGAGAAAAATTAGAAGCTTATTTGATACCGAGCAACAGCGTCACGAGGCGGCAGAGAAGTATTTTTCAGAGGTCTTTGGTGACGAGCTTGCTGCAGTGAAGGAACAGGACCAGCAGGCGTTTGAAAAGTCCCGTAAGATTTCGAATATGTTCCGATTCATCTGTCCCAGTTATTACATCCCAGGCGAGCAGGATTGGGGTGCATTCTAAATTAAACCTGCGAACCGCTATAGGGGCCGCTTATCAGTGGGACTTAAGGTTTCCCCTTTCGTTCCTTTTTTGTCTCGTTAAGACGGTCGGCTATTTTGCCGAGCTGCTCATTTATCTTTTCAAATTGCCCATCGAGCTTATCAAGTTGTTTATGGATTGTTCTTGAGCCGAGAATACTCGGGGCGAAAATAAAGAAAAATATTATTGCCAGCATACCTCCGATAGCGATAAAGCCTACCGCATACAGAATTGTCTCTACCAGCTCGAACATTCCTCTTTCCATCACTGCCCTTTTGTCTAAAACAAAAGAATCGAGCAATCTTTTGCCCCATAATAGCTGTCGCTGATTTTCCTGTCAAACCAAATTTGTACTGACAAGTCTGCAGCGAAATGAATATCCTGTGATTATCCCCCCTGCGTTTTTGCTTTGTTACTTTCCCGGCTCCTTCGAAGGTGGGTATATACAGTGTCCCAACTACTGTTTTGTACGTCTGAGCGTGCCCTCTTCGTTGGCCTTCCGCAAAGGATCAACGACTTCTTCTCTTGCGTCAAGAATTTCCTTTTCCAGCGGCTCCTGCATCAGCGACATTTCTTCTTCAAGTCCTGCGGCAGCACGCTCGGATATATTCGCTCGTATTTTCTGCGAAATTTCTTCATCCGCCTGGTACAGTGCTATCGCCAGTTTATTTGCCTCCACTGCTCGCAGTGCTTCCTGCAGAGACCTGTCTGCTATCGACGGAATATCGTCCCACGTCACCATCAGGTTCTTTACCATCGTCCCCACTTGCTCATCCTGCTTATTGATATCGTCAAGTATCTGGTCTCGCAGCTCCTGCTCCACGTCACTTAGTACTATAGCCAGTTCACGCAGGGTTTTTTCCGGTTTTCCCACAATAACGGTCTCGCCTTTGAAACTTTTCAGCCGTTCGCCGATGGTAGAGGCCATTCGTTGCCTAACTCCCGCTCCCATCTGTGTCGGATTCGCCATCTTCCAGACAACTTTGCAGCAAAAATCTTTATCCAGAAGCGGTAGAACCTCCTGCACTTTCCTTGGTTCCAGTTCCGACAGTATTGTCGCTACCGTCTGGGGGTGTTCCCCTTCAAGTGCAAGAGCCAGTTCATCCCCACTGGCCGAACGTATCGGCTCAAATATATCATTTTGCCTTGTGGCTTTTCTTATCTTGGATTGAATCTCCTCGGCCTTCTCTTTATCAAGCAGCTTCACCAGCGTCTCGTTCAGAAAGCTTTGCACGTTAAGGCCTTGGCTTCCGCCTTCTTCAAGTGAACTGCAGAACTCTCGAACAATCTCATCCTGTTTGTTTTTTTCGCGAGGGCCTGACGCATTGATTTGCGCCATCTCAATAGCTATCTGTTCAATTTCTTCGGCCCCCAGCTCCTTGAGCAGTTCCGTCGCCGTCGCACTATCAAGACTCATCAATAGCATTGCTGCTTTTTTCTTACTTGTTGCTGTTGCCGCCATTTGCCTGCTTCTCCTTTTCTTCGGCCAAAAAGGCTCTAATCTCCATCCTGCTCAGTACTTACCATTATTTGGCAGTTACATACCCAAGGCCGAAATCGCCTCAATTTCACTAAAAATCCTTATCTGCCTTAAATAAAATATCGGCTGGATTACAAACTCGCTTGACTA
>CAYXPG010000062.1:0-9849 GCA_964467205.1 uncultured Pirellulales bacterium
AACAAACTAATTAGAATCTGTCGCTTCTTCATTTTTTCGCTTCCAAAAATTGCGTCCAACTACTCCTGTTAATTCGTCGGAATACTTAGCACTTCAAACCGCCTAAAAATTCCAACTAATCCATCCGCCTTCGGCGGACGCCGAAACAACCAAAACTTATTAAAAATCTATTAACCTGATGATACCTATAAACCCATCTCCAGCGCCGCTATCGCCTCAGCATCCACTTCATCCTGAAGAATAATAGTCGGTTTAACCAGTATCAACAGTATCTTACTATCCTTAATCTTACTGCGGTTACTGAATGCTCTTCCAATTATCGGTATCTTGCTCAGAACCGGAACGCCTGCTTCTCTCTCCACTTCTTCGGTAACCTTCTGGCCGCCCAAAAGCAGCGTCCCGCCGTCCGGAACACTCACCCGAGTCCGAACCCTCGATATCTCTGTCTCAGGAAGACTCATCGTGTATTTAACTATCTCGCCTGTACCCGTGGGAGCTATTGTATCAACCGTAAAATCTTTGAGCCCAAAGTAACCCTGCAGTGTCGCCGTTATATGAAGCAGAACATGCCTCTTGTCAGGCATAATCGTCGGTGTAACACTAAGTGTCGTACCGCTCCGCACCCTGCCTTGCTGCGGCTGAAAACTCCAGCTCGAACTGATGCCGCTGACTCCACCTACTATATCCCGAGCACTAATCACCGGAGGCAATGCATAGCGAATAGTCTTTTCAACCTGCAAAATCGCAGATTCTCCACTCAAAACAGTAACCTTCGGTGCTGTTAGAGATGTCGCATCGCGGTGCGCCTGAATCGCCTCCAGAACAAACGTAACCTCTAAATCATCGAGGATAGAGCCCCAGACTCCGCTAAGTCGTGCACCCATAGCTCCCGCAAGACTCGCAGTGTCACCCGTCGGCTCAGGTTTGGCTGCATCCATCGTACCCTGTTCTAATCTTATGATATCCCACTTGCCGGTGTTGCTAAGGGTAAAACCTATATCAAGACCAATATTTTCAATGAAATTCTCGCTTACAAGCAGAAATCTCGCCTCAATGGAAACCTCTTCCTTAAGAGTTTTAGCCAGCTCCTTAAGCAGTTTATTTATCTTATTATGGACCTCCCTTGTTTGCAGTACAATAAGTCTCCTGTTATCATGGGTCGTTATCGTCCCTTCTCCTCCGACATCATACCAGCCATCCGGCTCGATGGATTCCTGTATTAGCGTAATTAACGCCTGTGCTCGGGCAGCTGCTCTCGCTTCTCCTTCACCTACGGACTCGTATTCACCCCCACCGCCGGAAATAAATTCCTGTTCCATACCCATGCCGCCGCCCATGCCGCCGCCCATGCCGCCGCTGCCGCCAACCGCCTGATAATAAGCCGCCCTGCCAACCAGATGAGTAACATCATAAACCTGAGCCGTCATCTTGCTCGGAAGTGATTCTATTGTTGCTATTGTTATTACTCCGTCCTCGACAATATAGCCCAGCTCGGCAAATGCCCCTGAGACCGACTTTAACAATGACTCCAATCCCTTGCCTAAACGAATTGCAGGAAGACCATCCATATTTATCGGCGTAGTCTGGTCTATATCAGCGTTCTCATACAAGTCCCGCCACAGCACAACTATCTTCAATGGCGGCTCAACCGCTCTACGCAACTCATCTATCGCTTCATTAATCGGCGTCTCTGACGTCAACATCGAAAGGTCAACTATTTCATCTAATTGTTTATAGACCACCGCATCAACCGCTGCAACACCGAGAACCTCTTCGGGTATGCGCTTCTCGACGATTTCGCGCCAATTCTTCGGATGAGTAATCTCCTCTGCGTATGGTATTGTGGCCTCATCCAGCCTCAGCCCCATACCTATTTTTTCTCTACTTTTTTCCTTCTGGATCTCCAGCTCTTGGCGAAAGCTAACAGTATCATCAAGCATATCTCTCATAATCAGCGCATCGTCATCAAGCGGGTCCAGCGCAAGAAGCAGCTCCAACTGACCGAGCGCCTCTTTATATCGCTGCCTTTTCGCATAGGCCTTCGCATTAGTCATCAGGTCTTCAATCCTTTGATTTCTGTCATCTTCCATTTGTTTTCTGCGCTGCTGCTGAAGCACATCCACTTCTCTTACCTTTTGTTCTGCTTCCGCCTTAGTCAATGCTTGCTCTTTGGCAGCTATGGCTTGATTTAACCTTTCACATCGACCGTAGTACTCTTTGTAAAGCTCTTCTCCGAGTGCTATTTGGTTTTCGTTCACCGTCCGCTCAGCCCTCTCAAGAGCTTCTCTCGCCTTTTCAAATTCACCAAGCTCGATATAACGTCGCGCTCTGGCCTCCGAATCATTGATAACCGCTGCGGTACGGCTTCGCAGAATCTTCCTCTGACGATTAACCACCTCGATGTAGCCGCCTTTATTTTCCGCCACCGGCTCAGCAACCCTCAATTCTGTAACCTTTGGCCTGGCAATCGCTGCCGGCCCGGGGTCAACACTAACTAATTTTTTCTCCTTTTCAACTGCTGCAATTATTGGTCGAGGACTTCCTATGGCTGTCTTTGCCTCCGATGTCGAAACCACCTCCGGCGGGGTAATTGTCTTCACTTCTTTGTCCTGACCGACCAACTGCTTCGCTATTTTTGTCAGCCCTTCGGCAACCAGTTTCTTCTCTTGCTCAGTTAAAAATGCATTCTCCTTGACCCTGTCAAGATAGACCCTGGCTTTTCTCAATTCACCTCGCTTAACCAATTCATTCGCCGTCTGAATACTCCCTAAGATGCGTTTTCTTTCCGCCGCAGCTATATGAGTCTTTTCCAAAAGCTCGTTTAGCTTCTCACGCTCAGCATCTGTTAGATATTCCCGATAATCAAGGGCATAAAGAAAGGACTGTTCCGCAGCCCGATAAAGACCTTTTTGATATTGCTTTGTACCTATCTGAATCCAGTTTTGAGCTACCTGTTTGACCGCCTTTCGCTCATCCTCTCTCGGCCCGGATGTCGCAACTTCCGGCAAAAGCATTATCAAAAGAAGAACAGATGACAAAATAATTAACAAAAGCTTACCGTTAAACAATCTGATTATAAATCTTATCGTATTCAAAACTTACCTCCAGCCAAAAAATGTATAAACCCTTAGCAATTTTATAGTTAAAATCCCACCTTCCATGAAGTCACCCGCCTTCCTTGAAATCACACCCACCTGCCTTAAAAACACCCAATGGCTTTTAAGATAGGTTAAACCTATGTTGATTCCAGTTTACAAAGAAACGAACCCTTTTGCAAGCAAAAAATTTAACTTATAAATGCTTACCCGATTCTCTACACTTGAAAACCCACCAAGTCCTATATTATCATTACTAAAACCACTGTTACCGACAAATTAAGAATATTGGTTGAATGGGAGGAATCGGGGATTTAGGCAAAATTTTATTGAAATCTGAACGATTATTTCGGCTCTAAATCAACATCGTCCAATGCCTCTGCAACGAGCATTTCAAGCAGCACAAGAGCCTCTTTGTAGCGCTTCGCTTTCAGATATGTCATCACCTTCTCAGCCCTTTGTTCTCTGAGCCGACGCCTGGCCTCAAGGGCTTCCAGCCGTCTTTGCTCCTCCAGCCGACGTTCCCGCTCGCTCTCTGCCCGTACTATTTTCTCTCCCAACCATTGTAAACTCCCGCTGTAGTACTCAAAATCATCCTCTCCAAGCCGAATTCGGTTGGCCTTTATCGTTTGTTCTGCCGTCTCAACCGCTTTTCCCGCCTTACCGAATTCTTCCCGCCTCAGGTAATTCTCCACCTTATCCGCCGCATCACTCAGTACAGCATTGAGGTAACTTTGCAGTATTTTTCTTTTACTGTCTGTGGCCTTGATATATCTGCTTTTTGCTCTTGCCCGTTCTGCATAATCAACTCTGCCCCGGTTGTTTTCCTCTCGCACTGTCGGCACTTCGGCCTTAACAAAATCCTCAGTCCTGATACCAAGCAGTTTATCTTCAATATCCACAGCCCTCACCTCAGGCATCATTTCAACCCCTCTCTCTCTTGAGAGCTTAAACTCAGCCCGCTGTGCAATGATTTTATCTATTGTCACAAGGTAATGTTCTGCTGCCTTTTCTGCCGGCCCTACCGAAAAGCCGCTCCCGACCACCCTGGCGAAACCCACACGCGCCTTCCCGAACTCTCCCGCCTGGTACAATTCCACGCTTCGCCTGTAAAGCCCGGCAATTTCTTTTTTCTGCTCTTCTAACTTCAACTCAAGCTTCTTAAAACTTTTTTCTACTAACGCCAGTTCCGCTTTGCTCAATGACTTATCGGCTTTAAACCTTTCAAGATGCGCTTTCGCCTCGGCAACCTTACCAAGCTTCATCATATCTTCAGCCGTATGAATCGAACGCTCAATAAAAAGTCTTCTCTCAGTTACAGCAACCCGTATCTTCTCCAAAAGCCTTTCTACTTTCTTTCGTTCGGCACTACTCATATGCCGCTGATACTCATCACTCTCGAGCCGAAGAAGCGTTTGTTCCGCCTGGCTGTAGAAACCGCGCTCATATTGTCTCTGCCCAACCTGAATCCATTCCCGGGCTATCTTGCCGAATACTTCCTTTTTATCCGCCTGCGCCTGCGCCGCCCCACAAAAGACACCTGCCGACACCACTGCCAACAATAATAATGCCGACCCGCCCATATTGAAAAAGGACCTGTTTATGACGTTCCTTCCGTCCAAAATTCGCCTCCTGCATAATCACTTTATCAAGGAAAAATTTGATTTATCCTCGTTTCGGTTATATCATTATCTTTATGTAATTCCTATATTTTTAACCTCGACAAGTCAAGTAAAAAAATGAGCAAAAATACTGACAAACTCAATCATCCGCTGCTGCTGGCCCTTGAAACTTCAGGCCGGCTCGGCTCGGTCGCACTCGCCGAAGGCGACAGACTTTTAGACGAATCCTCATTTACCACTCCCTTAAGACACAGCGCCGAGGTCTTCCCCGCCATCGCCGCCCTGCTGGAAAAATTCAACCGAAAGCCCGAACAAATCCGGCACATTTACATATCTATCGGCCCGGGTAGTTTTACCGGCCTCAGAATCGCCGCCACAATAGCAAAGTCGATGCACCTGGCCAACAACAGCATAAAAATCGTCGCCGTAGATACCCTCGACGTAATCGCCGCCAACATAATCGACTTTGCCGCAAGCAGCGAGCAACCAACCACCATCCCGGAAAAAATCGCCGCTATCCTCGACGCTAAGCGGGGCAGGTTCTTCATCGCCGTTTACAAACACATCAAAAAGCCCGGCCCCTCCCGAAATCCCCTCTCTGCCATCACTTATCCGCTCTCGAAAATCGCGCCAGATTCCTTAATGACCCCTCAGCAGTTCCTCGACAGCTTTGCCTCTTCCGCCGAACCGCTCGGCTTACTCGGCGAAGGCCTCGTTTACTATAAGGACAAGTTCACAACCGATGGCATTTATTTCTTCGACCAGAAGTACTGGACCCCCAGCGCCGCAAAGGTTCACCTGCTCGGCCGACATCTGGCCCGCGAAAACCATTTCGCCGACCCAATAACACTCACCCCAAAATACCTACACAACCCGCTCGTGAAACCAAAATATTAATCCTCCGCTGCATTCGTAAAAAACAAAGGCCGACCGAACTACGCCGGCTGTAATTAGCCTCTTCCTCCGGGCGCCGGTCCCAACGAGAGAATTGCTTTTCTTAAGAAATTTTACAATACATTTTACGAATTACAGGCGGATATGGATACTTGCTCTTTTGACCGCTTATCTATGGAATGAAGGCTCTATGATATAATGCTAATCAACACAAAAAACTCATCCCCTTTATACAATGCCTTTCTGAGAACAAGATTCCCTAAAAATTATCGTTTTAGGCATTCTAAAGACATTCTATTTTTTCGGTTCACATGTGCACTCTTTCGCAGGTTTATTGCACCCTGAGCAAACTTTATCTTGGATTGGCCTGCCGCATTTCTTGCACGGTGAACATCCACATGTCTGACACATGGTTACATCTCCTTATCTTCTGCTAAAAAAAAGCAAAAAGGATTATACTCTGTTATCTGGCCTCATGATTGCATAGCAACGTGATTTTGACGTCTCCGGGCCGCCTATATATCTAAGCGTGTGAAGGAGTCACGTAGTGCATTCCCCATCTCTTCCAGATAGCTTTTATTGCAACGATATCATAAACAGCAGAAAGCCCGACTAAAGTATATACAATTCTGCTTAGAATACTCATATCGCCGAATATCGTTGCAACTAAATCAAAATTAAACACGCCTACTAAGCCCCAGTTGAGGCCCCCAATTGCCAACAGTATCCACACTACCATATCTATAGTTTTCATACCTTTCATAATTTTCTCTCCTATAAAATTTCCATTCTTTCACAACAACATTACGCCGATTGGCTAAACCCTTTCAATATAAGCCATAAACTGACATTTTAACGGCTGCCCGTTTACACCCGGTTTTGCAACATACCTCAGTCAGGTCTTCGTATGTTTAAAAAAGCACACTTGCTTTTCCTATTTAATCAATCGGGTAGAACAACTGAGTCTATCACATGAATCACTCCATTGGAGCATTCTATGTCAGTTTGGACAACCTTTGCGGAATCTACCATAACCATACCGTCTTCCACTTTGATAGTAAGTGATTGACCATTGACTGTTTTTGCATCAGAAAGTTTACTTACATCAGCAGCCATTACTTTCCCGGACACTACATGGTAAGTAAGAATTGAAACCAGCTTCTGCTTATTTTCAGGTTTCAAAAGATCATCAACAGTTCCTGTAGGCAACTTAGCAAATGCTTCATCCGTCGGAGCGAACACCGTAAAGGGACCCTCACCTTGTAAAGTCTCGACCAGTTCGGCAACTTTGACTGCTGTGCATAAGGTTTCGAAATTTCCTGCAGAAGAGGCAGTATCAACAATATTCTTGCTTTTTTGTCCAACTTGCATGATTTTAACCCCCTTTTCCTCAAATTTTAACTTACATTTTTAAAATCAACCCTTTTTTGGCTGTTATTCTTTAAAGTCGTATCAAAAAGAAAACAGCTTACAGAACCGCCTTTTTTTGCTTAAAACAGCTATTAATGAGTAATTCTCTACTCTGGCAATAAAACTGCGTCAATCACATGAATCACACCATTAGAACAATCAATGTCCGTTTTAATTACTTTAGAGTTACCCACCATAACAACTCCATATCTTGTTGTTATCATCAATGATTGCCCGTTAACTGTCCTGGCATGACTCAGATTTACAACCTCAGAAGCCATAACTTTACCCGGTACTACGTGATAAGTGAGAATTGAAGAAAGCTTTTGTTTGTTCTCCGGCCTTAACAAATTCTCAACCGTACCGCTTGGTAATTTTGCAAATGCTTCGTCGGTTGGAGCAAAGACTGTAAATGGACCTTTACCTTTTAGCGTCGCTACTAAATCAGCTGCCTTGATCGCCGTAACCAAAGTACTGAAATCCCCCGCGGCAACAGCGGTATCGACAACGTCCTTCTGCCAAATACTGTGCTGTGTTGCCGTTCCATTACATCCAATCTGCGAAAAAAGCAGACCTGTTAAAAGTAAAATAAGCATCCCGAATTTGTAGTGAAATTTAGCTTTCATAATATTACCTCCCAAAATGATTTGAAGTCCCCATATGTCATGCTCCTTTAGAATTCTAAAAGGAATAGACTTAGAATAAGTATGATGGTATTCTTAAAAAAAGCAAGAAAAAAAATGGCATAAATCTGTTTTTTTGCAAATTATTCTCTGCAATATAAAGCTATGCTATAAAAAGGCTTATGGAAATATACCCAATTCCCATTATAAAAAAACAGGTATTTTGCCGGTATCTCAACAGTTCTTAAAACAAAAATTATAAAAGCGGTTTTTGACATTTTTTCTCGATTTTACGACTCCTCTGGCTGCTAACACAATAACCCTCGAAAGAATTTAATTAATTATGGCAGACTTTTTGTCCGGGAATGCTGGCCGAGACAATTACTGATTGCTGAAAATGATATCTCAAATAAGATGATTACCAAAACGCTATTAAAAAAAGCTGAGATTAAGCTCCTCTAAATAGGCAAAATTGAATATGTTCATAAAAACAATCAATATTGGCAACCAAATCTTGTAAAAAATACTTGACTAAAAAGACAGTCGCTGAGCTTGAGAGTTCACCCTGAAGGAACTCGAAGGGAAGTGAGGCCTGCTAAAACAGGCCTTGAACCAAAAATTACTGCGGGTCCAATCTCAACCAACTAACGACTATTAACTAAATACTAACTCCTAAAATGCCCCACCATTTTAACTGCAAAATAAGACAAAGAAAAACATTTTCTGCCCTTTAATTTCCCTCCGTGTCAATGCGTAGTTAAGCTATTCTTTTATACGCAATACGACCCAATTCCGCGGTTCAAAAGACTCGAAGCTATTAATATATGATGGTTTTGCTGGAAACATTCCCATTCTTAAAGTGCTTATCCAGCCAGCCGCATTTAACTTCATCTCTGCTGTCGAAGTATTTCACGTAGGGTTTTATATCGAGAACCGGCGTGCCGTCCAGCATATCCACCTCTGTAAAATACAACTTATTTGCCTCTATGCTTCCAATTTTCACAACGGAAAACCCAATATGATTAGGCCGATGCGGACTTCTTATCGCAAATACCCCATGTTTAGTCTGTTCCAAAAATGGCACACCTTCGATGGTTTCTTTTTCTGATTTGTGGAAATAATATATTATTATCGCGTGGCTGAATCCATCCAGGTCCTTCAGCCCGCCGGCGTATTCCTCTCTCAGTTCAATCCACCCCTCAACTTCACTCTTAAAAGTCCCCTGGATGGGTATGTCCTTCTTCTCTTTATATGGCGAGTGTATTATACCAATCGGCTCCATTGTTATTTCGTTCATATTTTCACCTTTTTCTAAAACACCCTGCCTTCCTTAAACTATCGTACTGTCCTTCAAATACAAGCATTTTTTCTCAACCCCGTCGCTCACTCGCTCACGGTCGCTCACCATTTTATTGATAATCTCTCGCATCCCTATTATAATCAGCCGCTCTTTATTTAAGCTGCATAGATGGCACTTGTGCCATTATCAGTATCTGGTTGTAAAAAATTAATATGGAGGTAACATAAAATAGAGTTCAAAGCGATTTTATTTGACCTTGACGGCACACTGCTTGACTCCCTTGACGACCTTGCCGACTCGATGAACACCGCCCTCGCCCGATTGGGCTTGCCCCCGCACCCGACCGATGCCTACCGTTACTTTGTCGGCGACGGAGTAAGGAACCTCGCAGAACGTGTCCTGCCCAAAGACAGCATCACCGACGAAATGGTCGATAAATGCCTGGCTCTTATGCTCAAAGAATACAGCCGCCGCTGGTCCAACAATACAAAGCCGTATCCCGGCATACCGCAGATGCTCTCAGCCATGGAGAAAATCGGCCTGCCAAAGGCGATTCTCTCCAACAAAGCCGATGATTTTACTCAAATCATTGTCAACTCACTTCTCTCCGACTTCTCGTTTCAAGTTGTTCGCGGCCTGCTCCCCTCAGCCAAGAGAAAGCCCGACCCGACTTCCGCACTTCAAATTGCTGATGAGCTTAAAATACCGCCATCCCGTTTTCTTTATCTCGGCGATACTAAAACTGATATGCAGACCGCAATTGCTGCCGGTATGTATCCTGTAGGTGTCCTTTGGGGCTTTCGAGAAGCCGATGAACTCCTTCAAAACGGCGCAAAGAAACTTGTAAAAACCCCCGCCGACGTCTTGAAACTCCTCAATAACACATAAAACCAAAATCCCGTTGT
>CAYXPG010000063.1:0-9647 GCA_964467205.1 uncultured Pirellulales bacterium
TGCTCTTAAGCTCTTGTGCCCTTATTTGCTTTCTCTGCCTCGGTGCGATTCGGCTTGCCAGTTTCTACAGGCCGAGAGCCAACGATATTCGTAATCTCGTCGGCAGCGAGCGCAAACTCGCGAAGATACGTGGGCTGATTATTACCGAGCCCTATATTAACAAATACAGGCAATGGCAATTCGCAAGGTTTAAGCACACCGACCCAGCCAGCAGTTTCTATCTCAAAATCCAAGAAGTGGAAACTACCGACGGATGGGCAAAGGCAAGCGGTACTATACGAGTGCAAGTTGATGAGTGGGTGTTGACTAGGAAGGCGGGTGATTACATACAGGCATACTGCTGGCTGGACAGGTTCAAACCAGCCACCAATCCGGGCCAATTTGACACCGCAAAGTACCTTGCTCGGAAAAATGTTTTTATCGCAGCTTCCGTAAAATCAAGAGATGGTATTGAATTGTTGGAAAGAAGCGGCGCGGGTATTTTTACAAAAATAAAGAGGAAATTAAGAGAAACAGCCACGCAGGCATTGTTAGGCAATCTGTCGACGGAAGACAGAAATCGGGGTTTGCTGCAGGCCCTGTTATTGGGCTACCGCAGCGATATCGACAGTGCAACGTACAGGGCGTTTCGCAAAACTGGATTGCTGCACTTTATCAGCCTTTCCGGATTACATCTTGGAATCTTAGCGGGAATTATCTGGTGGCTGTGCAAAACAATGGGCTTGATGAAGCCAACAAGGGCGATTATTTGTATTATTGCGATAGGTATCTTTTTGCTGATTGTCCCGCCGAGAGCGCCAACGGTGCGAGCGGCTATTATATGCTGGGTCTTCTGCGCATCTTTTTTCTTTCGCCGAAAATCAAATCCTCTCAACACCTTATCTTTCGCTGCAATAATCCTTTTACTGATAAGGCCGACCCAGGTTTTTGAAGCCGGCTGGCAATTGTCATTTACATCAGTGCTTGGAATCATACTTTTTGCAGACTCAATCCATTTTTTTCTGTATGAAAAAATAATGGAACATCCCTGGCAGAGTAAAAAAACAAAGGCCAAACCTTTCTGGCGCATAATCGTAAAGCCGGGGCCGTATGTACTAAGATTATTTTCGGTAGGTTTTGCTGCATGGGTGGGTGGCGCCGGCATCTTGCTGTACCACTTTTACACAATTAACCCACTTACAAGTATCTGGACGGTGATTGTGTTTCCGCTGGTGGCTTTGATTTTGACTTTTGGGTTTTTGAAGATAATTCTGTCATTCTTGCTGCCGACCGTGGCGTCAGTATTAGGCGTGATAGTAACAGGATCAGCCGAACTGCTGATTTGGATTGTAGAGTGTATTGCACATCTGGATGTATCACAAATACTTATAGGGCACGTATCACTTGCGCCAATAATTTTGTATTACTGCTTCGTTCTTTTTGTCGCTTTCGCTTACTTCCGAAGGCCTTTAATAAAAAAGGCCATCTGTACCACGATGGTTTTGGCACTGGTTATCTTTTTAGGTACTACCAAATGGCAAAGAACGCACAGGGACAATTTGGTGATGACCTGTCTTGATGTCGGTCACGGCCAGGCAATACTGGCCCAACTGCCCGGCAAAGCCAACATCCTCTTCGATGCCGGCTCACTGTACAAAAACGACATCGGCAGAAGGATTGTTACTGCCTTTTTGAACTACAGCGGAATAAGTAAAATCGACGCCATTATCATAAGCCATAACGATGTGGACCATATCAACGCAATACCGGCGATTGTCGAGCACTGCCGGATCGGTACAGTTTATGCAAATGAGGCATTTATAAACAGCAAAGATGAATGGGGAACGGTAAAATTTCTTCGCAACTGGCTAAACCAGAACGGCCTTGAAATCGAACCCTTAGGCAAAAACCTGAATATAAGCAAAAGCGTCAATATAAAAATTCTCTGGCCAAATGAAAAAATATGCCAAAATGAACAATTGGGCGACAACGACAAATCTGCGGTCTTATTGATTGAATTTGCCGGTAATGAAATACTTTTGTGTTCTGACATTGAGAAATTTGCACAAAGGCAGCTTCTGCAATTTTTCCCCAATCTCAAACCGGAAGTCATCGTTGTTCCTCATCACGGCTCAGCTAATACATTAGAGCATAACTTTCTTGAAAAACTTAAGGCAAATATTTTGCTGTACAGTTGCAGCCGGAGCCAGTATAAAAGACAACAAAAAACCAGGCAGGAAAATAAACCAAAGGCATTCTACACAGCTTCAGATGGAGCAATTACTGTTTGTCTTGAAAAAGACGGCATTGTTAAAGTTCGTTAGTAAAATTGTCAGATAGAAAAGGAAACCATCATTATGAGAAAAATCAGAAAAGCTTTAACTATTATAAGTTTAATTTTAGTCATTTTGACATTCACCGGTATCTGCCGGGCCAAAACAACCCTCGATTGTCCTGATGGCAAAGAGAATATTAAAAATATAATCTTTTGTATCGGCGATGGTATGGGGTTAGGACAGACAACGCTTGCGCGTATGAAGACAGCAGGGCCGGATGGAATGTTGTGTATTGAACGAATGCCTGTTATCGGCCTGGTTCGCACACATTCGGCAAACGCACTTCGGACCGATTCGGCTGCAGCCGGAACAGCACTGGCAAGCGGCGTCAAAACCAATAACAAAATGCTCGGTATGACTGCTGATGGGAAAAAATACCAGACCATTCTTGAAGCAGCTAAAGCTAAAGGAATGAGAACAGGCCTCGTTGCTACTTCTACCATATCCCATGCAACGCCGGCTTCGTTCGCCGCACACGTAGAATCCCGCAGGATGCAGAATGAAATCGCCCAGCAGCTTATCGCAAATAAAATACACGTGCTGCTCGGCGGCGGAAGACAGCATTTTCTGCCCAAATCAGATGCTCACAGCAAGCGCAATGATAAGACGGACCTGATAAAGCAGGCCAAAAAAGCCGGCTATTGTTATGTACAAAACGCCGAAGAGCTCAAAAATGCCCGGGGGCCGTATCTGCTGGGACTCTTCCAGCATGGGCCATTGACCACCAGACCACCGGAACCAACTTTAGCTGAACTTACGGAAAAAGCCATCGAGGTACTCGACAGAAAAGACAAAAAATCGCTAAATAAAAATAAAGGCTTTTTTCTAATGGTCGAAGGCAGCCAGATAGATTGGGCCTGTCATGATAACGACGTAAATAATACCCTCAGGCTGGTGCTTTGTTTTGATGAAGCAGTCAAATCCGCTGTCGAATTTGCTCTGAAAGACGGACAAACACTGGTTGTTGCCACTGCTGACCATGAAACAGGGGGTTTGACGATTAATAACGGCAGCCTGAAAGGGGATAATTTAGACGTGCATTGGTCAACAAAAGGACACAGTTGTTTGCCCGTACCTCTTTATGCATTTGGTCCTAACGCTGATATGTTTTCCGGCGTCTATGACAATACAGAAGTTCCGAAGAAGTTTGCACAATTATTAGGTATAAAGTCATTTCCAAAAGTGATGGACTAAATATGAGTAAGGTTGTTTTGCGGACAGATGCCACTTTCGGCTTGAAAGTCAAAATCGGCGATAAAATTCACAAGGGCCGGGAAATCGGTACAGAGCCAGCTGCACAACGCCCTGCAGCTTCACCCATAAGCGGTGTTATCAAAAGCGTTTCTTTTGACCCCGAAAGCCACGAATTCCTTGTCGTGGTTTCATCAACAAAATAGATTTCAAACTATGAGCCTGGCTCACAATTCAGCATTGGCCGATGCAAAATTTCTATGCAGCGAAAGCGAATCTCATCGCATATAAACAACGATTTCAACCCTGCGGTTTCTTGACTTGCCGCTGGCTGTGGCATTCGAAGCGATGGGCTTGCTTTCGCCCCGTCCTACCGCTCGAACCCGCTCGTCTGGGACTCCTCGCGATTTCAGATATCTAACCACCGACAGTGAACGTTGAGCGGAAAGCTCTAAGTTGTCCTTCCAGGGTGATTTTTTGATTGGGTCGGTGTCGGTATGACCGACAACATCTATCATCTTGCCGGCATATCTTTCCTGCAGTACCGACCGAATATGGTCAAGCTCTGTACTGGTTGCCTTTTTCAAAGTAGCTTTTCCTGAATCAAATAGTATCGCATTGGGAAGCGTTACGGTAATAGTGCCGGCTGATGCGTCAAATGCGACGTCATAACCTTTTCCAAAGCCGGTGGCTTCAGCCGGGCTTTGGCTGCGCTCTTCAATCTGTTTCTGGAGCTCTTCGATAGTCTGACGGCCCTGGGTAAGCTGCTGGGCAAGCTGGCCCTTCTCGGCTCTTTCACGTTCATACAGGCCCCTTAGATTCTGATGCTCCACATTCAAAGCTGCGTATTTTTTCTTCCAGTTGGTACAGCCGGAAAAAAAGGTGATTGATATAAGACCAATTAGTAAAATAATTGTTTCCTTTCTTACGCTTCGCATTTTAATACTCCTTTAATATGATGATTATAGTTCGCTATTTTAATACAAAAATACTGGTTAAGTAAGTAAAAATTATTTTGTGTAAAATCATAACAGTAAATATACCTAAAGACAAGAAGGGACCATAAGGAATTTGTCTCATTTTTTTAAAAAACATCTGGCATCCGGCCCAGGCCAGTCCGAAAAATGGTGCGATAAAGAATGCCGCAACAACACAAATCGGCCCTACGACAGTTCCGGCAGCACCCATCAGATGCACATCTCCAAGCCCCATAGCTTCCTTTCCGAAGCCAAAAGTGCCCAGGATGCGGGTGGCCCAGACAACGCCGCAGCCGACAAAATAGCCGAATAAACCGCCCAGAAACCCTGCAATCGCAGGATACCGTGAAAAACACCGCCACCAGCCATATACCGAGGGATTTTTCATTAAAATCCAGTAAGCTGCCGCCGAAAAAATAATAATCGGCAGTAAAAATATGATTTCCCTGCAGGCCTCGAGGCGATGGTTGAAATTGGGGTCATCGGGTTCCACAGGTGACTTCTCAGATGAACTGTCCTGTTCTTTGTGCTCTTGCTGCAAGGCGCCGTCCGAATCTGCGGTTTCATCGCATTCGTAGCTTCTTTTGATTAAGCCGGTTTGCATCAGCAGCCAGGACACAGCCAGTCCTATCGCCGCTCCGACCGCCAGCGAAGCTGTACCTGGCGAGGCATAAGGCAAAAGGCGATATTTACCGATTACGGCAGGGTCAATTATATAAACGCCAAGCGAAGAAGCAATTAACCCAACAACCGTAACAAACCAGCAAATTGACATTGGGATGACCCACAGCTCTAAATCGATTGCTGAAGCGGCAATGAAAGCGGCCAACATAATCACGGAAATAAGATATATAAACCAGCCGCCACTTAGAAATGGGGGGATGTTCGGCCGCAGGCCGACTCGAAAATATAAAATAAAAAGACCGGCAAAAAGCAAAGCGGTAAGCAGCTCGATAACAAAATAACGCAGCGAAATCGCCGCCTTGCAGTAACGGCACTTTCGGCCTAAAAGCAGCCATGAAATCAACGGGATGTTGTCATAGAAATGAATATGTCTGTCACACGCAGGGCAGGATGAAGGTGGTCTTATCAAAGACTTATCGCGAGGCAGACGGTAAATGACAACATTCAGAAAACTGCCGATACAGGAACCAAAAACGAAAAGACAGACAGGCCAAACCCAGTCCGGTACTACCACAACGACTCCTTTCAAACAACACTTCCCTATTCAGCAAACCGGCTTCAACTTTATTTATGTCGGTTGTTTTAGTCCTTTAAGTCTATCATTTCTTTCGCTTCTTTTTACTCTTACCGGCCTTGTTCACAATAGAAGCCACCTTCATCGGCAGCCCGAACAAACGAATAAAGCCGGTTGCGTCGGTGGGCTCGTACTCGGCACCCATTGTAAAGCTGGCCAGGTCGCTGCTGTACAAACTTTTGGGGCTTTTTACACCGGCCAGAATGCAATGTCCCTTATAAAGTTTCAATTTCACATCACCGGTAATATTTCGCTGGGTAATATTGACAAAGGCGTCAATGGCCTGGCGCAATGGCGAAAACCACTGCCCGTAATAAACCAGCTCGGCATATTTCAGAGCGACCTGCTTCTTATAGTGCATTGTCTCCCTATCGAGCGTCAGGGACTCAAGAGCATTGTGAGCGGTCATTAATATCGTGCCGCCGGGCGTCTCATATACACCGCGCGATTTCATCCCTACCAGCCGGTTCTCGACTAAATCTACCTGACCGATTCCATGTTTGCCGCCGATTTTGTTCAGCGCTTCAATTATCCCGACTCCACTTGTTTTTTTGCCGTTGAGCTTGACAGGAACACCTTCCTTGAATCCGATTTCAACATAATCACTTTTTTCAGGCGTTTGGGAAACAGGTCGTGACATCACAAAAAGTTCGTCCTTCGGCTCATTGGCGGGGTCTTCCAAATCCGCCCCTTCATGACTGATATGCCAGAGGTTGCGGTCGCGAGAATAAATTTTCTTCTTTGTCTGCTCGATGGGGATTTTGTGCTTTTTGGCATAATCGACCGCCGCCTCCCTGCTGGTCAGGGTAAATTTCGGGTCCTTCCACGGCGCTACAATTTTCAACGATGGGTCGAGTGCCATATAGGTTAATTCGAACCGCACCTGGTCATTGCCTTTGCCGGTTGCTCCGTGAGCAACAGCTGTTGCTCCCTCGGCCTGGGCAACTTCCACCTGATGTTTTGCGATTAACGGCCGCGCTATACTCGTCCCTAACAGATAGCCGTTTTCATATACGGCTCCGGATTTGAGCATAGGCCAGATATAATCTTCGACAAACTCTTTGCGCAGGTCTTTGACAATGCACTTGACCGCACCGCTGTTAAGAGCTTTGCGCTTAATGCCGGCCAGTTCATCGCCTTGGCCCAGTTCAGCCGCAAATGCTATTACTTCATAGCCGTATGTCTCTTTAAGCCACGGCAGGATTACACTCGTATCCAGCCCGCCGCTGTAGGCTAAAACAACTTTTTCTTTCTTCGCCATCATTCACCTCAAAAAAGAGCGGTTTGCAAAATGGGATTATACAACCTGAGAGGGTATTTGACAATAAAATCTAAACTAAAAATGGGCACAAACTGAGTTTATATCTCCAGACCCAGTGTTTTGCGCGCTGCCTTGCGAAACTGCCGACAGCGAGTCCGGGCATCGAGTGCAGATTCGGCATCGGCCGATTCGCCTGGGTAACGGAAAGCAACTGCAAAGTCCGAAAGGTAGGCAAGGTCTTCGCGGAAAGTTTCCCATTCCGGTTCGGCGTCGAGAACCTGTTCGAGTAAGGCAACAAGGTCGTGGATTTTGCCAAAAGTTACCTCTGCTTCACAAAGCCGTGCCTTGAGATATTTTTCGGCACATTGCTGGGCATGGAAACAGATACCGTCGTAATTGGGATTGTCCGGCGCCTGGTATTCGCGTTCCATCATCGCAAAATCACCTTCGGCTTTAGCGACCCACTCAGAGGTTATCGGCTTCATAAAGCACCTTCCCTTCTTCAAGAATTTCACGCATAAAGTCGTCGCCCATCTCTATTCGCTGGTGCACCTTTTCGGGCGTGCGCACAATAAGGTCCACCGGAAACGCAGGCCGCAGTTCCATCCGAATTTTCACTGATTGGTCCACACTCCTGCCCTCGAATGGGATGATAACCAGCAGGTCCACATCCGAATCTTCCGTAGCTGTACCTTCGGCGTGCGAGCCAAAAAGTATCACCTTCTCAGCACCGAATTGTTCTCCAATCCTTTTGCCGAACTGTTCTATATCATTCAAAGCAACCATAAATCAATAATCTCACTGCATCTTAACCGAAACAATAATTATATCGGCCAGCCACGCTAAAAACAATGAAAAGCAGTAGAAAAACAGAGAATTTGCCCCCCATAGCAACAATTAAAAGATTACTTTACTACCCAGCCGCTATTATTTTTTTGGCTTCACTGTTTTGCTATGTAATTAGAAATGGTTTTTCGCATAAGTTTTGGGTTGGCTGCCTTGCCGGAAAAAAGCTTAAACTGTGAGCAGGCCTGGTTGATAAACATCGAGACACCGTCAACTGTTTTAGCGCCGGCCTGTTTGGCCTGCTTTAGCAGTAAAGTCTCCGCCGGGTTATAAACCGTGTCAAAGACCGTCATATCTTTTTTCAAACATTTCTTTGGCAAAGGCGTCGCATCAACATTCGGGTGCATCCCGATACTGGTGCAGTTTATAACCAGTTTTGCATCAAGGCCCGGCAAATCCTCCAGGCCGGCAAAATCACAATCAAACTCAGCCGCAAGCTTTTGGCCCTTTTCGACCGTTCGGTTATAAATTTTGACCTTGGCGCCGGCGTTACTCAGCCCGGCCACTACCGCCCTTGCGGCACCGCCTGCCCCGATAACGGCCACAGCCATACCATTCAAATCGGCCTCTTTAATCTTCAGCGTTGAGGTCAGCGCATTCAGTGCGCCGGCGTAATCGGTATTGTATGCGCTTAATTTGCCGTCTGCATTGATGAGCACAGTATTGACCGCACCGATTTTTTCAGCCAACGGCTCCACTACCCCCCTGTTTTCTTTTGTATAGCTGAGAGCATTGCTCTTATGCGGAATCGTAACGCTAAAACCCCTGAACCCGAGCCAGTCTCTGGCTAAAACGTTACGCAGAAACAGGTCGAATTCATCTTTGCCGCCATCGACGAGTAGAGGCAGGTACATTTTGTTTGCTTTTATATCGGCAAAACTCCCGTTGTGAGCAGCCGGACTCAGCGAATGAGCAATGGGAGAACCAATGATACCGTAAAGCTCGGTGTCAGGATTTATATCATCGTAGCGGTATAAGTTTTTCAATTGCTCAATCGTTAACTGCCCCGGCGCCGTTGCGCTTTTCTCGTCGAGGCTCGCAAAAGTTACTAAGCTGCCGAGTTTCTTTGCAATTATTCTACTGATAAGCCCGGCCCTGCCCATACAGAAAACGATTCGCTCGTCGCTGGTATTATGCAGCAAATCAAAGGCCGCAAAGCAATCGTTGATATGGTTGGCCGTGTAAACCAGCTTCGGTATGGCGGCTGGATGTGCGGTCGTAATCCGGCGATGCAATTTGCTGATATTATCGAATTTTGCTTCAAAATTATGGACTGACAAAATCAGCCGGGCCCTGGTGCTCTGCGACAGTGCCACTCTTATCTTTTCCTGATTTCTCATAAGGAGAAAATTATCATATTCAAAATCGACAAATTCGACGCCGGCTTTTAAGGCGCTGCATAGTACTTCCACTCGTAATTGCTCCGGATAGTCAATTGCACCGCCCTGCTGCCTATCGCGACAGGTTACGATTATCGGCAGAGCACTTTTCTTTTTGGCAACGGCGATTAAATCGTTAACCACAGGTACGCTGAGGTTCTCAAGGTAATCAGTCCGAAGTTCGAGCATCTCTGCCCCGGCAGCCTTCGCAGCTTTGATTTGCTTTTTAGCTTTGTCAATGTTAGTTGCTGATATGGGAACCGTTAAATATGTCATAGCGATTAAAACAAATTATACTCATAAAAAATTTCAGGAAAAACCCGTCGCGGCTGTAACGCCGCTGCAAAAACGCATCTAACCAGACGCTTATAGTAAAAATTAAGTGATGTTCTGTCAATAAGCCATATTTTATCAAAAATT
>CAYXPG010000064.1:0-9636 GCA_964467205.1 uncultured Pirellulales bacterium
GAGCGGGACTTTACAACTGTTTATACTGATTCTATCTCGTTTTAGCGGATAGCTTTATCAGTTTATGCGCTAAACGCTAATAGATACACAATATAAGCAACGTATCCGCAGAATAAAACGGTGCCATTTGCGCGGCTGATTCGCCGGCCGGCCAAAGCCATTAAGAAAAAAACGCCGCTGACAATAATCATAATCCAGTAGTCAGCTCCTCCTGCGAAACATTTTGCCACTTCAAACGGCCGAACCATACTGGCCGCACCTGTAACGAGCAGTGTATTGAAGATGTTTGAGCCTACAAGGTTGCCGATGGAAATGTCGTGATGGCCTTTGACAGCGGCCACCACGCAGGTTACAAGTTCCGGCAGAGAGGTGCCGAATGCGATAATAGTCAGGCCGATGACGCTGTCGCTCAGGCCGACTTTCATGCCGACAAACACGGCGCCCGTTACAGCCAATTCTGCACCGACTGCCAGGCCCACCAAACCAATAACAATAAACAAAATGTTCGTCTTGAGTGATTTAGCAGTGTCGCTTTTTTCGCTCTGGCCACTTGTTTGAGGTATTGTTTCTGCCTTGTTCTTAGATTCTTTCTGTGCCATATAGACAGTTATACATATCAAGACCGAGAACACCGCCAACAATAAAACGCCTTCCGGACGTGACAGGGACAAGTTACCTATTAAGGGCCACAACAGCAGTGCCACCAGCAGCATTGCAGGCATTTCACGCTGCAATATTTTCTTTTGGACACGGATAGGTCGAATAAGGGCAGCGAGGCCGCCTACCAGGGCCAGATTGGCGATATTAGAGCCGAAGACATTACCGATAGCTATGTCACCGCCGCCCTTTTGCAAAACCGCTGCGATACTTGCGGCCACTTCCGGCGCCGATGTTCCCATAGCAACTACCGTCAGGCCGACGACAAGGGCACTAACTCCAAGCCGTTTAGCCAGTCTGACTGCTCCATCGACCAGTATATCAGCCGATTTCCACAGCATTACCAGCCCGGCGACCAGCAATACAGATGCCCAGATTATGTTCATCTCAAAAGACATACACTGTTATTCCTGCAAAGTTTATCGCTGCAAAAACACGGAACAAAATTCAGATGCTATTTTAAGCTATAAATATACACATCAGAAGCAAATTAGTCTTGCTATTTTTTGAACTTAATGTAGAATTCATCTCAACAGCACATTGTAAGTATTTATTGTTTTAGTCACGAAAGGAGTAAAAAATGAAGTTTGCTACAACAGTGGTTCGTGCGGGAATTTCACCCGACCCGTCAACAGGCGCGATTATTCCGCCAATCTACGAAACTGCGACGTATGTTTTGGAAGAAGTTGGGGTAAGGAAAGGTTTTGATTATACCCGTTCGTCAAACCCGACACGGGCGGTTTTAGAAGCGAATCTTGCTGCTATCGAGGGTGGAAAGTACGGAGTTGCTTTTGCATCGGGGATGTCAACGGTCGATGCGGTGATGCGACTGTTTTCGGCAGGCGACCACGTCGTTTCAACCGATAATATATATGGTGGAGTTACCCGATTGTTCGACAAGATTCTCAGCCGATATGGATTATCATTTACCTATGTTGATACTTCACAGCCTGAAAAAATTGTCGAAGCGATTCAACCGAATACAAAAATGATATGGGTGGAAACACCAACCAACCCGCTTTTGAAAATTACGGACATGGAAGCCGTCTCGAAGATTGCAAAGGAGCACAATTTGCTTTTCGGTGTCGACCCCACTTTTGCAACGCCGTATCTTCTGCGAACAATGGAATGGGACGTTGACGTTGTTGTTCAGAGTACGAGCAAGTATTTAAGCGGGCATAATCAGCTTATCGGCGGTATTGCCATCACAAATGATGAGGATTTATATAAGAAGTTGAAGTTCATCCAGAAGAGTGTTGGTGCCGTTCCAAGCCCGTTTGACTGCTGGCTGACCCTTATGGGTGTCAAGACACTGCCGCTGCGAATGGACCGTCATTGTTCAAATGCAATGGCTGTAGCACAATTTTTGGATAATCATCCAAAAGTAGAAAAAGTGATTTATCCGGGGCTGCCCAGTCATCCGCATCACGAAATCGCCAAGCGCCAGATGAAGGATTTCGGCGGTATAGTTTCTTTCGAATTAAAGGGTGATGTCGAGTCCGGAATTACGCTGATGAACAATATAAAACTTTGTTCTCTCGCTGAAAACCTCGGTGCCGTGGAGACGCTGGTTACTCACCCGGTAAGTATGACGCATACGGAAGTTCCCAAAGAAAAACGAATGAAACTTGGTCTGACCGATTCGATGATTCGTATTTCAGTCGGGATTGAAGACGTCGAGGATATTATCGCTGATTTGGAGCAGGCATTGGAAAAAGTCAAATAATTTGTACAGAGCGGTTCGTGCCTGCCTTTCGAAATTTAGGCCCTAAACTTTGCCGATAACAAGGCAGGCGTTATGGCCGCCAAAGCCTAAAGAATTGCTCAAAGCAACATCGACCTTTACCTCTCTGGCCTTTTTGGGCACAAAGTCCATCTTAAGGCCACAGCGTTCATCCTGGTTGTCCATGTTTATAGTAGGTGGGATTATAGAATCTTTAATGACTTTACAGCATATCAGAAGTTCGACCGCCCCGGCTGCTCCAAGTAAATGGCCGAGGCAGCTTTTCGTTGAGCTGACAGGAATGTTGTATGCCTTCTCACCGAAGACAGTCCTTATGGCCTCACTTTCCGCTACGTCATTCAGTTCTGTGCTTGTTCCATGAGCATTGATATAATCAACTTTGTCTATGCCTGCGTTTGCCAGTGCCAGCTTCATCGCTTTTGCCGCACCGGCTCCACCCGGCAAAGGGGCGGTAATGTGATAGCCGTCATCGGTAGCGGCATAGCCGAGAATTTCGGCGTATATATTTGCGCCTCGTTTTTTAGCATGGCTCTCTTCTTCCAACACCAAAATAGCGGCGCCCTCGGAGAGGACAAAGCCGTCTCTGTCTTTATCAAACGGCCTCGAAGCCGCCGTCGGGTCGTCGTTTCGTGTGCTCAGTGACCTTGCGGCGCAGAATGAGGCCAGTCCTACCGGCGTAAGCGCGGCTTCTGAACCGCCGGTTATCATAACGTCACTCAGGCCGGCTGCAATATTGCAATAGGACTCACCGATAGAGTGACTTCCCGAAGCGCAGGCACTGACCACACACATATTCGGTCCCTGCAGACCATAGCGGATAGCAATATTTCCGCCGGCGGCGTTACCCATAAGTTTGGGAACGCAGAAAGGTGAAACCTTTTTCGGTCCTTTATCCAGCAAGCGAATATGCTGCTGCTCAATCTCACTTATACCACCTATGCCAGTCCCCACGATAACTCCGATGCGTGAGAGGTCTTCTTTCGAAAAATCAAGTCCGCTGTCATCAATAGCCTGAACAGCCCCTGCGACGGCAAATTGTGTGAAGCGGTCCATCCGTTTGCTGTCCCGCTGGTCGATATATTTTTTAGCATCGAAGTTTTTAATTTCGCCCCCGAACCTTACCGGAAATGCACTGACGTCAAAGGATTCAACAGTGGAAATGCCGTTTTTTCCTTCGCACAGCGCAGTGAAAAGGTTGTTAGTGGATTCGGCTAATGCGGTAATACACCCCAAGCCGGTGATAACAACTCGACGTTTATTCATACTGTTCTTGTTCGCTATTCCTGGCTTTTAGAATGCATAACATTAACGATGTAATCGACTGCGGCGCCGACCGTCTGTATCTTCTCGGCCTCTTCGTCCGGAATGCTCATATCGAATTCGTCTTCAAATTCCATAACCAGCTCAACCGTATCCAGTGAGTCGGCGTTTAAGTCGTTAATAAACGATGTCTCGCGAGTTATTTCAGACTTATCTGCGCCCATTTGCTCACTTATTATGTCGATTACTTTACTTTCAATTTCTTTGACATCTATCTCGCCACCGCTCACTTGTTTTACTCCTTAAAGTCAAACATAAATTTATTTCTTGACCTTCAATAATAACGGTTAACCCTGAGATTTCGCAGGTATATTAACTACTCAGGTGTTCATCTACAAATGTTTTTTTATTTTTTTTTACATAGCCATTCCGCCGTCCACACAAAGCACCTGTCCTGTGATATAGCCGGCCTGGTCGCTTGCAAGGAAAGCAACCGCCCCGGCAACGTCCTGGGGGCCTCCAAAACTTCGAAGCGGTATCATTTGTTTTGCGGCTTCTTTGACCGGCTCGGGTAATTTGGCCGTCATTTCCGTCGCAATAAAGCCCGGTGCAATCGCATTGGCGGTAATATTTTTTCTCGCAAGCTCTCGTGCCACCGTTTTTGTTAGTCCTATAAGACCTGCTTTGCTTGCTGAGTAGTTGCTTTGGCCTGCATTACCTATCAGCCCGGAAACTGAACTGAGATTGATAATACGGCCCCATTTATTTCGGACCATAGGCCTTGATACCACCCGTATTGCGACGAAAGCCGCCCGAAGATTAACTGCAATGACGTTGTCGAAATCCTCATCGCTCATTTGCATAATCAATCCATCGCGTGTAATACCCGCATTGTTTACAAGTATCCCAATTGGCCCGTATTCTGAAGATAAGGCTTCGAGATTCTCGGTAAATTTTGCGGTATCGGTGATATCGACACATCGCGTTTGGCAGCTGAAGCCGGCCTGTTTGACAACTTCTTCAAGTTCTGTGAGCTGCTCGGCGTTTATATCAAGCCCTGCGACTGCTCGGCCATCTTTGAGCAATTCAAGAACTATCGCTCTGCCTATCCCCCTGGCCGCACCTGTTACAACCGCCAGTCTCTTTTCAGACATACTTGTAATCTCCTTGTGCAATTAACTTGTTGCAAAGCATTTTATACTATCGCTCTCGCTATGTCTTTGACAAACTTTTAATAGCTTCCAGACCGCTGATATTTTCAACTTTTATTTTTCTGTTTATTCTTCGCATAAGCCCGGTCAAAACTCTGCCCGGCCCAATCTCGTAAAACTTCTCGACGCCGTCAGCCAGGAGTCTTTCCATACATTTTTGCCAAAGAAGGGGTCTCGTCAATTGTTTTATCAGGCCTTCTGCGATTTTTTCTGAGTTTTGATAGTAATCGGCGTTAATATTGGCAATGACGCTGATATTTACAGGGTCCTGAATTTGGCAGTTTTCTATGGCGTTTTTGAGTTTTTCAGCCGCACTGGACATCATTTCGGTATGAAAAGCGCCGGCAACCGCCAGGGGCACAGCTTTTATTGCCCCGTATTTTTCTGCCAGTTTTTCCGCTCTGGCGCAGGCGTTTTTGCTGCCGCTGACGACGACTTGTCCCGGACAGTTGAAATTGACCGCAGTCAGAAGTTCGTTTTCCCTTGCTTCTTCGCACAACTGCTCAACCTGCTCTTTTTCCAGGCCAATGATGCTTACCATACCGCCCTCGGTTGCATCGGATGCGGCCTGCATCGCCTCTCCTCGTTTCTGAACGAGAGTTAATGCATCTTTGAAGCTAATTGCTCCCGCAGCATACAGTGCCGTGTACTCGCCCAGACTCAGACCTGCGGTAATATCAGGCGTTATATTACTGGTGGCGGGGTTTGTTTTGAAAACTTCTAATATCGCTGCAGAGGTTGTAAAAATCGCCGGCTGTGAAATTGTCGTGGTATTCAATTTTTCCTGAGGACCTTCGAAGCAGATTGCACTCAAATCGTATCCGATGATATCGTTAGCTTTTTCAAAAATTTCTGCCGCTGCGGGAGATGTTTCGGCGATTTCAGCGCCCATCCCTACGGTTTGTGCGCCTTGTCCCGGAAATAAAAAAGCGGTTTTCATAACTGACATCCTGTATTTTGTTTGTTATACTTAGTATCTTGTTTTACACTTTTTGAGAATCGCTTTCTCGACTATAGACCGTTAAAGCCGAATCACATTTGCTCCCCACGTCAAGCCTGCTCCGAAAGCGACGAAAATAACAATGTCCCCTTGCTTGATTTGCCCTTTTCTGATGCACTCATTGAAAGCGATTGGTACCGAGGCCGCTGAGGTATTACCGTATTCCTGTATATTAATGAAAACTTTTTCATCGGGCAGATTCATTCGTTTCGCGACAGACTCGATAATCCTTGCATTCATCTGGTGTGAGATAATCATCTTAATATCATCCACACTCAAATTGCAATTGTCCAGACAATCGTTGATAGCTTCGACGATTCGTCGGACCGCCTGTTGATATACTTCTCTGCCCTTGATTTCCATATAGATTTTATCCGGGTCTTCCAGTTTTTTATCCGCCGGATACCGTGAGCCGTAGGCCTGGCAGTTAAGGGCCTCCCACCTTTCTCCGTCTGAATACATGTTACTGTATATGATGCCTCTTTGGATATCTTCACTTCGCTCAAGCACAACGGCCCCTGCTCCGTCGCCAAAAAGGATACAGCTTTTTTTGTCCTTGAAGTTGGTAATTTTAGTCAGCGTTTCAGCGCCTATTACAAGTGCGTTTTTAAGTCGTCCACTTTGCAAAAACTGCTGTACAATGCTCAGGCCGTACACAAAACCGCTGCAGGCCGCCCCCAAATCAAACACCCATGCGTTCTCGGCGCCAAGAGCACGCTGCACGAAGGAAGCTGTTGATGGAAAGACCATCTCCGGCGTGATAGTTGCGACTATTATCAGCTCAACCTCCTTAGCATCGAGATTTGCGGTCTCTAAGGCCTGTTTTGCCGCCTCGGTTGCTAAATAAGCGGTTGTTTCATCTTTGTTGGTGATATGTCTGGTCTTGATACCCGTTCGTGTTGTAATCCATTCATCTGAGGTATCCACCATTTTTGCCAAATCCTCATTCGTCAATTTTCTTTCCGGTGCGAATGAGCCGTAACCTGTGATAACTGCGTGATAATTGGTGGTCGGTTCGTTAATTGATTTCTCCATCGGTTGTCCTTAAAGAGGTATTTTTAAGATTTTTCATTCTCTGCTGTGTTGGAAAACGGTGTTTGTAACAAATACTCCACAATTTTCTCGTTTATTTTTTTGGTATAGTATTTTTTAGAAGTCATAATAGCATTTTTTATTGTTCTGCTCTCACTTGCACCGTGACATATCAGCGCCGTTCCGTTGACGCCCAGCAGTGGCGCTCCGCCGTATTCGTTATAGTCGTGTTTCCTGTAAATTCTCGTCATCACCGGCTTAAACTTCATTGCAAGTCGCAGTTTTTCCTGCGTAAGCTCATATTTTATCGCCTTGAAGAGTCCGTCAACGAGTCCTTCTGTAAGTTTGAGAATTACATTTCCGACAAAGCCGTCGCAGATGGCAACGTCACAGGCGCCGTTGAATATATCTCTGCCCTCGATATTGCCGACAAAATTCATATTCGTATCGGATTTTATCAGTTCGCGTGTTTTTTTAACAATTTCGTTGCCCTTTGCGTCTTCCTGCCCGATACTCATCAGCCCGACCCTTGGGTTGTCGATTCCCAGTATATGTTTTGAATGCATACTTGCCATTACCGCATATTGATAAAGGTTTATCGGCTTGCAGGCGATGTTCGCTCCGACGTCACATATTGTTACAGGTCCTTCAAAAGTTGGGAAAACAACAGCTATTCCCGGGCGATTGACGCCTGAGAGATTTCGCATTCTCATTTGAAACGCTGCAACACATGCCCCTGTATTACCTGCGGAAATTACCGCATCGGTCTGGCCTCTTTTAGCCAGTTTAGCCAGGACTCCGATTGAGCTTTTTGGTTTTTTCCGAAGACTCTCTATCGGCACCTCCTCCATAGTGATAACGTCAGGGGCATGGACTACGCTGATGCTATCTTTACGGCCTTTCGACGCATCCAGTCTGGATTCTATCACGTCTTTTGCCCCGACCAGTATCAGCTTGTCGTCCCGGTTAAGCAGCTCTGCGGCTTCGAGCGCGCCGGCTACTATTTCATCCGGTGCTTTGTCGCCTCCCATTGCGTCAATTGCTATTCGCATCTTTCGCTGCCTTTATGAAGCCTCTTTGCCGAGTTTCAACGTTATTTTAGGGTTGACGTAACCACAGTTTTCGCAGGCTGCGTGGGGCAGCTTTGCGTGGTCGCACTTTGTGCATATCGAATAGTTTACAGCTTTTAGCCGATGATGACTGCGCCGTGTATGTGTTCGGCTTTTACTCGTTTTTTTTGCCGGCAGCATTAGTAATTACTCCATTTTGGTTCTATACTTTTATGCAATTATAAACTGTCAAATTTTGTTTCAAATCCGCTTAAATAGTCGAGATACGGTGTTTTGTCAAGAGAAATTTAATACAACAATGGGATGTCAAGAAACATCGTATCCCCCCGGAAGAATAAGGTGTATGACCTGGGAACAGTATCCGAAGCTAAGAAAGGTATGGAAGGGCGGTGGCTGGCCCCTGTAGCAACTGGTCCGATAAGAAAAAAGCCCGCAAATAGACTAAAAAAGTAAAGCTCTCGAAGACGATAAATATCATTATATTTATCGTTTGCTTCTACACTCTGTTTTTACATTATTGTGACAGCCTCTTTGACTTTTGCACCGTTATGCACCATTTCACTTACAGCTTGAACAAATTTTTGCGGATTTTTATGTTGAAATGCGTTTCGTCCGATTGAGACGCCCGCTGCACCGGCGATGATGGCATCACGTACCATTTGGAAAACGTCCTCATCATTTTCCATCTTTTCTCCGCCTGCGATGACTACCGGCACAGGACAGCCATCCACCACTTCGGCAAAAGTTTCGCTGCTGCCGGTATAGGCCACCTTGACAATGTCAGCGCCCAATTCGGCGGCAACCCTTGCGGCGTGCTTGACATTTGCAACATCAAACTCGTTTTTGATTTTCGGCCCGCGGGCGTACATCATCGCCAAAAGCGGCATCTGCCATTCGAAACATCGCTCGCTCACATGGCCCAGTTGCCGCAGCATTTCCTTTTCGGTCTCAGCGCCGAGATTAATATGGACGGATACGGCATCGGCTCCAATCTTTATTGCTTCTTCGACAGTGCAGACCAGCTCTTTTGCGTTCGGGTCCGGGCTCATTATTGTTCCAGCTGAGAGATGAATAATCAGGCCTACATCTCTGCCTTCGCCTCTGTGGCAAAAACGGGGCGCTGCTTTGTGCATCAGTACGGCGTTAGCTCCGCCGGCAACGACTTTGCTGACCGCCATTCTCATATCAGCCAGGCCTTCAACCGGCCCAACCGTAATGCCGTGGTCCATCGGGATAATCACCGTTTTGCCGGAATTTCGATTGATTATTCTCTCCAGTCTTATTCTCTTGCCTATCATTGTCAAATCTCCACTTGCCAACTATTTGTAAAATCTACTCCCGATAGCGCGAAACGCAGGAAAAACGTCGTCTTTGCTAACGTAACTTCTGGTTATTACTTCTGCTTCCAAGTCATCATAAATATCAATAAAAAAAGCGGCCTGTCTCTCCGACAGGCCGCTTCTCAAAACGATATAATTTTTTACAGCAAATTATCCTTTGCCTGCCGGATATATTTCCCCAGGCCAAAAGTAACCAAAACTCTTTTTAAGGTTAATCTGCTTCATAACATAGTAATTTCACCAAATTGGTTACAATCTGTCAAGGATAATTTTTGATAAAATATGGCTTATTGACAGAACATCACTTAATTTTTACTATAAG
>CAYXPG010000065.1:0-9587 GCA_964467205.1 uncultured Pirellulales bacterium
GTACCTGTTCCCAGAAATCGGCAGGCGTATAGAGGCCTTTAAGGAGCAAAACCCCGATGCGAAGCTCATCAGCTTAGGTATCGGCGATGTAACCGGGCCATTAGCGCCGGCGGTAATCGAGGCGATGAAAAAAGCGGTCGATGAGATGGGCGATATAGATAGCTTCCGGGGCTATGACGACGGCGGAATAGGTTATGAGTTTCTACGAAAGGCGATAATTGAAAACGACTTCAACCCGCGAGGAATTGAACTCGAAACGGATGAAGTTATTGTGAGCGACGGGTCCAAGTCCGATACGGGCAATATCGGCGAAATATTCGGCCTTGCAAACGTTGTGGCGGTGGCCGACCCTGTGTATCCGGTGTATGTCGATACGAATGTTATGGCCGGCAGGACAGCGGCTGCGACGGAAACAGGGCAGTTCGAGGGTATTGTTTATATGCCGTGTACGGCAGAGAATAATTTTGCGCCGGCCCTGCCCGCCGAGCCGGTCGATTTGATTTACCTGTGCTTTCCTAACAATCCTACCGGTGCGGTGGTGAGTAAAGAAGCCCTGCGTCAATGGGTCGATTACGCCAAAGACAATAAGGCGGTGATTCTTTTTGACGCTGCTTACGAGGCCTTTATTACCGACGGCGGTATACCGCATTCGATTTATGAGATTGAGGGCGCCAAAGACGTTGCGATTGAGTTTCGCAGTTTCTCCAAGAGCGCGGGCTTTACCGGCGTACGATGCGCCTTTACCGTTGTGCCGAAACAGGTCAAGGCGTATACCGGCGACGGCAGGGCGGTTGAGCTTAACAAGTTATGGCGCCGGCGGCAGTGCACAAAGTTTAACGGTGTATCGTATATTTCGCAGTGCGCGGCGGCGGCTGTCTATAGTCCGCAGGGCAAGAAGCAGAACCGGCGGATTATTGATATTTATATGAAAAATGCGGCGTTGATTTGCCGGGCGCTCGGCAAAATGGGTTATCAGGTTTATGGCGGCGTGAACGCACCGTATATCTGGCTGAAGACGCCGGACGGAGTAAGCTCGTGGGATTTTTTTGACCTTCTGCTGCAAAAGGCAAATGTGGTCGGGACTCCGGGAGCCGGATTCGGCCCGGCGGGCGAAGGATATTTCAGACTTACAGCTTTTGGCAGGCCTGAAGATACGGCCGAAGCTATGAAAAGATTTGCCGCGCTTTAATGATGGCTGAGCCGACAACAGCATATATTGGTTTGGGCAGCAACCTGGGTGACAGAGCAGGGTTCCTGGATAAAGCGATTCGGATGTTAGGCGAGAGCGAAAGAGTTGAAGTGGTCCGTCTGAGTGATATAATCGAGACGGCCGCGCTTGGCGGCAGTAACCAGCCGAAATACCTCAACATCGCTGCCGAAGTAAAAACGTCACTTGACCCGGAAGAGCTGCATGGGAGAATGGCTGAAATCGAGGAGGCGCTTGGCAGAGTAAGGACTGAGAAATGGTCGCCGAGGGTCATTGATTTGGACCTGCTGCTGTATGGGGAGCAGGTAATCAAAAGTGACGATTTAACTGTTCCGCATCCGCAGATGCACCTTCGCTCGTTTGTGCTCGGAGGTCTGTGCCGGCTTAATCGTCAATTGGTTCATCCTGTTATGAAGGTATCGGTTGCAGAGATGGCAGGGCGGCTGGGCGGTGGCGATTTTACGCTCAATCACGATTTGCCTCAGGTTGTGAGTCTGGCGGGGGTCATCGGCGTGGGCAAAACGACACTGACGAAAAAGCTCGCGAATCGTTTCGGCAGTAAGGCGTTGTTCGAATCATACGATACGAACCCATATATGCCGCAGGTCTATGCAGGCAGGAAAGATTTGGCGCTGGATTCGCAATTATATTTTCTCATCAGCAGAGTTGAGCAGCTAAATCATAACGTTTTAGGGCCGGGCGAAATGGTCATCAGTGACTATGTTTTTGACAAGGAAATGATTTATGCCAGGCGGCTGCTCAATTCGCAGCAACTGTCTAAGTACTGGAAGTATTATCAGCCGTTCAGGGCGGCTGTTGCTGCGCCGGTATTGGTGGTATATATGACTGATTCGGTGCAGAATTGTCTGGGGCGTATCCACGAACGTAATCGGCCTTATGAGCAGAAAATTGAGCCGCAGTTTTTAGAAGCTCTCGGCGGCGATTATAAAAAACTTTTTGAGGATTGGAAAAGCTCGCCGGTAATTCGTATATCGATGTCGGAGTCGGACTATACTGGGGAAATCGCAGTTGAACGTTTGGCTGAGCAGATAAAACATTATATTGCCGTGTAAAACTTTTTTGCGGTAATAGTTTTTTGATACTTTAGAGAAAGGACAAATGGAAGTTTCAGAAACAATAGAGTCGGTAAGGCAGCTTGTAAAGGCCGCCCGCATCGAAGGCAAAAGAGTCGGCCTTGTCCCGACGATGGGTGCGCTGCATATCGGGCATATTTCGCTAATCGAAGCGGCCGTGGAGCAATGCGGCTTTGTGGTGGTGAGTATTTTTGTCAATCCGACGCAGTTTGGTCCCGGCGAGGATTTTGAAAATTACCCGCGTCCGGTAGAAGCGGATTTGGAAATTTGCAGAAGGTGTGGCGCCGATGCTGTTTTTATGCCGAAGCAGGAAGTTATGTACGCCAGTGAAAATTTGACGTGGGTAAAGGTTGAAAAACTGACCGAGTCACTTTGCGGCCGGAATCGCCCCGTTCATTTTCGCGGCGTAATGACGGTCTGTACGAAGTTGTTTAATATTATTGGGCCGGATGCTGCTTACTTCGGGCAAAAAGATGCCCAGCAGTCCATCGTTATTAAGAGGATGGCTGCCGATTTGAATATGCCTTTGGAAATTGTTGTTTGTCCGACTGTTCGTGAGCCGGACGGGCTGGCGGTCAGCAGCAGAAATAAATATCTCACCGATAAGCAGAGACAAGAAGCGACCTGCCTGTATGAATCGCTTCAAAAGTGCCGGCAGATGATTGATGCGGGCACAAGGGCTTCGCAGGAGATTATCAGCGAGATGCGCGGGATATTGAGCCGGCCTTCATCGGCGAAAATTGATTATGTAAGTATCGTCGATGCCGAAACGCTCCGGGATGTGGACGAAATTGCAGGGAAAGTTCTCGCGGCGGTCGCTGTCAAAATCGGCGATGCCCGGTTGATTGACAATATTATCATAGACTTAAGCGAGCAATAAAATATAATAATGAGAATAAAGTCCATGAACCGAATATTAAATTATATGCATTAAGTACTGGTTATGTTAGTAAAGATATTAAAAAGCAAGTTGCACGGTGTAACGGTTACCGATGTCAAGGTGCACTATCCCGGTAGTATTGCGATAGATTCTGTTCTGATGGAGGCAGCCGATATTGCTCCTTATGAATCTGTTCTAATCGCCGATTTAAACAATGGCAATCGGCTGGAAACCTATGCGGTGGCTGCTGGGGCCGGTTCCGGAGAAATTTCCATTTTTGGTGCTGCCGGACGGCTCATTGACCCAAAAGACCTTATCATCATTTTCAGCTTCGGCTACTACAGCCCTGACGAGGCGAAAAAACTTAAACCAAAAATTATTGTTCTCGACGAAAACAACAAAATTAAACGTAGCGAATAATCAAAAGCCAAATGATATACGCGGCACGCTGAGAAACGAATGTATCCTGAGCTTTTCAACATACCTTTTACCGAGTTGACTGTCAAAAGTTATGGCCTGATGATGGTCATAGGATTTTTGGGGGCGGTTTTTCTAATCAGACGTCTTAGCCGAAACATCACCCCCGACCCTCAGCTTATTACCAATGCAGCCCTTTACTCACTGATTGCCGGCGTGGTAGGTGCACGTTTGTTTTATGTTGTGCATTATTTCGAGATGTTCAGGGATGACCCTCTTTCAGTATTTGCTATCTGGCAGGGCGGTCTGGAGCTTTTGGGCGGCGTGATTTTGGCCATTACCGTCATCATTTTTTATCTGATATATCATAAGCTGCCTGTTCGGCGCTACCTTGATATTTTAGCTATCGGGCTGATGCTGGCACTAGTGTTCGGCAGAATAGGGTGTTTTTTGAATGGCTGCTGTTTCGGCAAGCCCACCGACCTACCCTGGGCAGTTCGCTTTCCGTATGGTTCTCTGTCGTACCACAGCCAGACTTCGGAAGATTTGGGAAGGGGCCGTAACAAACCATACTTGCAATTGCCTTCTGATTTTTTCGGCTATGTTGAAAAAGAAAACGGATGGTACACTGCGTTAAAAGCATACGAAGATTTGAGCCCGGAGCAAAAATATATGGTAAAGACCGGCCTGTATCGCTGCCTGGGCGTTCATCCTACACAATTGTATTCCTCAGCTAACGCCGCTGTGCTGTGTTTAATCCTGTATGTTTTTTGGCGAAGGTCGTTAAATGCCGGCGGCAAAAGGGGCAGAAAAAAACTATTTGCCAAGCCCGGCTGCACTTTTGGTCTGATGTTTGTAATTTACGGCGTCTCGCGCTTCTTTATGGAATTTGTACGCGATGATAACCCATTCGAGTATAGCTGGTGGGCAATTTACAAGGGCGGAACGGTCTCCCAGAATTTAGGGATTTACCTGACAATTCTGGGAATAATTTTGATGCTGATATTCCAGAGGTTCAAGCCAAAAGCCGTTGATACTACATAATATGCCCCAGGGTAAATTTAGTTCAATAGCGGTGCAGAAAATGGTATGATATGTACTAAGGACTTGTAAATTGCTGTTTTTTTTCAGGTTAGTTACAAAGATAAGCTCTAAAAAAACCGAAAGTTATTATTGTTAACTTAATTTTTAATTGTTGATTGACTATGGGTCTTTACGACAGAGATTATACTCAGGAACATTATCAGCATCATTACCGCCGTGGACCGCAGATGCGACTAGGCTTTCCTCAGATGACGCCGGTGGTCAAGTGGCTGTTGATTATTAATGTTGCTGTTTTTTTTATGCAGGTTCTGGGGGGCGATGAACTGCTGGTGAGGAGTTTTTCCGTTTATCCGTTCTCTTTCGTAGTTGTGGCGCAGTTCTGGCGGTTGATAACGTATCAATTTTTGCATGGCAGTATACGCCATATCCTTTTTAATATGCTCGGGCTGTTCTTTTTAGGTCCGACACTTGAGAGGCACTGGAAGGGGAAAAAGTTTTTGACATTTTATCTTGGCTGTGGTGTTGCCGGAGGTTTGTTTTATATTTTGCTGGCGGTTGCCGGCTTTCTTCCAATTGCCCCTATGATAGGTGCCTCCGGCGCGATTCTGGGGATGTTAGCCGCTTGCGCAATCCTTTTCCCGCAGTTTATCGTTTTTATTTTTCTATTCCCTGTCCCAATCAGAGTCGCTGCCGTTGTTTTAATTATTGTTTATACAGCTAATTTATTGATGGCCGGTGCAAATGCCGGCGGCGATGCGGCGCATCTGGCAGGTATGGCGGCGGGGGCGGTTTACGTATTGTCACAATCCTGGCGTGATAAATTAAGAGTAAAAGCCCGCTCGGGCCAATGGCAAAAGAAAATCGAGACACAACGCGACCTGCAGGCCGAACTCGACCGCGTCCTGCAAAAGGTCCACGACTACGGTATCCAAAGCCTGACCGCAAAGGAAAAAAAGACACTCAAACAGGCCACCAAAGCCCAGCAAACGAAAAACAGACTATAAAAGTGCCCCCATCTTGCCTGTAGGGTTTTGTTTATCGCCGCCGTCGTTTTGAGCAGTGCCTAAGGGAAATAATCAATTGATTAGTGCCACCTGAATTTTTTGTCCTTTTCGGGGCTGAGCAGTTCTTTAATGTGGGCCTTTATATTCTCCTCTTTGAATTTATCGTCTTTCCACTTCTTGATATTGACTTTGCTTTTCTTTATCTCTTCTTTCAGCCGCTCCAGTCTTTCCAGCAGCAGTTCATATTCTATTTGCTTCCACTTGACAAGCGCATCGAACCTTTTGCTCAACACCTCTTCCAGCTCCCGGTTCAACTTTTTCTTTTTGCCTTCGTCGCTTGCAGCTTTGATTTTCTCTACCAGCTCATTCCGCTCTTTTTTGAGTTCGAAGTTTTCCTTAAGCACCTGGGCTAAATTCGGGTCATCTTTTGCCTTTTCTACGATTCTGCCGTATCTCCTGTAGCTAAGCCCGACACGTCTGCGATACACGTCCGGCTGTTTTTCTTTCATCTCAGCTAATTTCTTTGCTTCTTCGGGGTAAATTTTTTCCAGCTCTTCGAGGTATTCGACAAACCTCTGGCGCATTTCTCCTCTTCTTCGTTTTCCTCCGCTGGGTCTATCATCCATCATAAATGGAGGTGGGGCCTTCGCCCCCAAGTCTCGCTCATCGGCTGGTCTTCTATGCTCGGCGAATCTTTCGCGCTGTATTTTTCTCAGTTCCGCCTTGAACTTATCCGGGTCTTTATCGCGCAGCTTCTGTAGTTCTTCGGCCTTTTTGGGGTCGGTCTCTGCGAGACGCTGCATTATGCGCTCGACGGTTTGGTCTGTTAGTTTCCGATGTTCTGGTTCGTCTTTTGGAGTGGTGCTTTTCTCACTCTGCCGGGCCAGACATACCGAGTTGGCGGTAAGAAATACCGCAATTGTCACTGTTAGAAGCAGTTTTGTACCGTGGCTCACGTTCATTTTGTTATCCTTTCCAAAAATCACTATTTATTTCGATAAACTCCATTTCAATCTCTTCTACAGCACCACTGCCGTTATCGGCGTAATCGCCAAGTTGCAAAGCGAGCATTTCATCTTTGATTTGTTCGATTTCAGCGGTCAGAGTTGCCAAATTGACGTCATCGCTGACAATATCTTCGCTTTCCCAAATCGCCCGGGGTATTATTGAGGCATATATGATTTCCTGTGGTTGGCTTTGTTTTTCAAGCAGTTTTACACTTAGAGCCGCCAGGACAATAAAGACAGCGGCGACAGCCACGGCTTTTAAGGCCTTTCGCTTAGATGCGGATTCTTTTCTGTCCAATAACGCCCAGGCAATTTGCGATTTTATGCCGGCTGTAACTTCATTATCCGGCCCGGGCGCAGGGCAGCTTCGAAGGATTTGTTCTGCTTTGAGAAAATCCTCTTCAATTTGCTCGGCCTGTTCGCTGTTGACGAATTTCTCGAACAGTGCCTTTACATCTTCATCATTTTGACTTCTTTTGTCCATTGTTACTCCATTAGTTCCCGCAGTCGTTTTACTCCGCGATGCAGCTTTGATAATGTTGTTCCTATCGGCTCAGACCGCATTTCTGCTATCTCCTTAAAGCTCAACTGAGAATAAAAACGCAGCATTATCAACTCCCTGGTATCTGCATCGAGCTTGCCAAGCTCTTTTTGCAGTTTATCAGCTCTGTCGTCTTCGCGGTGTTTTGGCTCTGTTACTTCGGATTCGAGCTGCTTTTTTTGCACTTCAAGCAGTTTTTTATATCGCTGTTTGCTCCTGAGGTAATCATGAAATATATTCGATGCTATCTTGAACAACCAGCTCTCAAAAGAGCCGCCCTTGTAGGAACCGATTTTCTCTACTAACTTGACAAATAGCTCGCTGAGCAAGTCGTCGCTTATTTCGCGACGGCCTGTCAATCTGTAAAAATAGCCATAACAGCGTCTTGAATAAATATCGACCAGTTGTGAAAAACACTCGGCATTACCTTTTTTACAGCCGGTTATTATCCGGGTTAAGTCTTCACTTTTGGCCATATTTGCTGCTTTTTACATAAATTAAGACGGTTTGTGGGATTGTTTTATTGCAAAATTGACTAAAATCTTTGTTTTTCGCACGCAGCGACCGATTTTGCCGGTTTATCAGGGATTTTCTTCTTCCTCCTCTTCGTCGATTTTCCAGCGGTCGGACTCGTCCATATCCTCGATTTCTTTCTGCATATATTTAAAGAGCTTATCCTGTAGAGGAGCCAGTTTTTCCTGCAGTTTAAGCATTCCCTGGTAGTTGGCCACAAGCATATCAAGTCGGATTAACTGCCATTTCGCTATGCATTCGGCTTCCTTGATATTGATAAACGGGTCACACTTAAAAGTTCTTCGGCCATCGGAGCCGATTTCACAGAATTCACAATCTTTACATTGAATCATTCCTGCACCTTAACCTAAACGGGCAAAAATCCAAACCCAAAAAAATCCCCTTTTAGTTTCTTTACTTTTGCTTTTTTTATGATACCATATATTTTGACAAGGTTAAAAACTATTTTGGAACAAAGATTTTCACTTATTTTACGGAGAATAAATGGCGAAACCGAGGCGCAGACGCAAAGTAGGCAGTAAAAAGAGACGTGCCCGCTGGAAAGTGCGTCATAAAATAAGCTGATTTTTCGTTGGGCGTTGTGTGTATATCGTATTGTCCGGCATATATCCAATACGATATACGTAATACGCAATACGACACGTAAATGAAACATTTCAATGTAACTTTCAGGCCCGACGGCAGGCAGGTTTCGATTCACGCCGGCGCAGCGCTTATCGAGGCCGCAGGCCAGGCGGGAATAATCCTAAACAGCATTTGCGGCGGCAAAGGCACCTGTGGGAAGTGCCTCGTAAGCATTGGGCCGGATGCTGAGCAGGTACTGGCCTGTCAGTACCGTGTTCAAACCGACATCACGGTAACAATCCCACAGCAATCAAGATTCTTCGAGCAGAAAATCCTCGCTTATGGTATTGAGGCCGAACCAATAGGGCCGCCGGATATATTCAAAAAATATCTCAAAATCGCTTCGTCTGACAAAATATTCGGCTTAGCAGTCGATATCGGTACAACTACGGTCGTTGCCAAATTGATTGATATGACTGATGGAAGCTGCGTGGCGACCGAGAGTGCCTTAAATCCGCAAACCCGATTCGGGGACGACTGTATAAGCAGAATCTCCTACGCCGAAACCGATGAAAAATTAGCTGAACTGCAAAAAGTCATAATCGACTGCATAAATGAACTGACCGCAAAACTCTGCAGCGCCAATTCCATAGATGCAAACCGGATTTATGAAATGTGCGTTGTCGGCAATACAACAATGAATCATATTTTCCTTAAACTGCCCGTCAAACAGCTTGGTCAGGCGCCGTACAAGGCCTTTAGCGTTGAAGCCCGTGACATTACCGGCAAAGAATTGCCGGTGCAAATCAATCCTGCGGGCAATATCCACACGGTTGAAAATATAGCCGGCTTCGTCGGCTCCGATATAACTGCTGCGGCTTTCGCAGCTAATATCGATTCGGCAGAAGAAGTAACGTTGTTGGTCGATATAGGCACAAACGGCGAGATTGTGCTGGGTACGAAGGACAAGCTCTATGCGGCAAGCTGCGCCGCCGGGCCGGCCCTGGAGGGCGCACGAATAAGCTGCGGCAGCAGGGCACAGGAGGGAGCTATCGAAGCCGTTGTAATAAATGATGGTGACATTGACCTGGATGTAATAGGTGGCGGCCAGCCTCGTTCTATATGCGGCAGCGGCCTTATTGACGCCGTGGCTGTACTGCTGAATCTGGGTATTGTTGACAAAACAGGGCGATTCGTAAAGGCCGGGAAGCTTTCGGGAAAACTGCCCGCAAAAATCCTGTCCAGAATCGGCGAACAGGCCGGCCAGCCGGCCTTTTGTCTGTTTGAAACGGCAG
>CAYXPG010000066.1:0-7254 GCA_964467205.1 uncultured Pirellulales bacterium
GAGCAGCTGACTCTTAATCAGCGGGTCACAGGTTCGATTCCTGTATCGCCCAGTAGTATCAGCTTAAAATAATTTTCGCTTCTATTTTTTTTTGACTTGTCCGACTAAAATGGCTTATAATTGAATTGGTTTTCAAACAACCACCCCCTGCCGCCTCCGCTTTTTATAATCTCCATTTGGCAGGGGTCTTTTTATAATTTGTCCTTAGCTTTTTTCCACCAGTTCAAGTCCTAAATACCTGCACAAAATATCAGCGGTTTCTACCATACACGTTTTGCCCTGCCTCATCCGGCAGGGTTTCCCAAACGCATTACTTTGCGTTTGGGGGCCCGGTACAGTTGAGCCTCATCACCGCCGGTATCCTTGCTGATTCGGTATCGGGTTTTACCGCAGCTCCGAGCATCAATGATTTTCTCACTTTTTCAAATCCTTCAATTTGGAAGGCCTGGTCAATTGCTTTATCTTTTCGGTGGTCTTGGCCGCTTGAGCGGAATCGCCGGCAGCTTCATAAGCAGTAGCTAATGTGTCGATTAAACTGGGGTCTTCATATTTTGTAAGCTGACAGGCCCGTTCGGCAAGGCGGACTGCCTGCTCTGGGTCGTGAAACTCAGCGTCCTTATGTACAGCAAGCAGCCAGGCCAGATTGTTCAAAATGTCAACCCGGTCGGGTTCGGCCTGCAGGGCCTTGGCATAATGTTCAACCGCATCGCCCAAACTGCCCAGGGCCTCCAGAGAATATGCAAGTTTAGCGTGCACAGCAACAAAATCAGGCTCGATTTGAAGCGATTTGTTATAATGCGTAATTGCTTCGGCAAAACTGCCCTGCTGAAACAAAGTATCGGCCAGATTCTTGTGCCCTCCGGGCAAATCAGGCTCAATTTGCACTACTACCCTGAAGTGCGCAACAGCTTCTTCAAATCTTCCCTGATTGAAAAATGTTATACCGATATTTTTATGAGCTTTAGAAGAGCGAGGATTGATTCGCAGTGCCTCTGTAAAATGAACCATTGCTTCGTCGAGTCTGCCCTGCTCGGCGAGCGCCGCTCCGAGATTCAGATGTGCTTTGGGATGGTCCGGTTGGAGCTGCAGGGTCTTGGTAAAATATATAATGGCCTCATTACGTTTGCCCTGTTTGGCAAGTGCAGCACCCAGACCGTCGTAGATATCCGGATTGAGAGGCTCTGCCCGAAGAGCCCTGCGGTAGTGGCTGAGAGCTTCTTCGCCCCTGCCCTGCTGTAGAAGCACCTGTGCCATACCCTGGTGCGCAACGACGAAGTCGGGCTTGATTCGAAGTGCTTCCATAAAGTGTGCAGCGGCTTCGGCAAGTCTACCCTGTTGTAGAAGTGCATATCCAAGGTTACTATGTGCACCAACAAAGTCCCGTCTGGTTTGCAGCGCCTTGGTAAAATGTCCGATGGCCTCATTAATTTTATCCTGCTGGACCAGAGCAGATCCAAGATTGCAGCGTGCCTGGAGATAATCCGGCCTGATCTCTATTGCCCTGGTAAAGTGCTTAACGGCATCTTCAAGTTTATCCTGCTTTGCAAAAGCTCGCCCAAGAGCGTCATAAGCCCACCAATTATTTTCAACAACTTCTACTGCATGCTCATAGAGTGTTGTATTGTCGTGCCAATGTCCGACTTGACGCTGTGTTATGACACCAAGAACTAAAAGCAACACCGCCGAAGATAAAGAAAGGATTGTTTTTCGATAATGTAATCGGGCAAGAATCTCTGGAACACCCCACGCTATAATTATGAACAGCCCAATCAAAGGCACATAAGTGTATCGGTCAGCCGAAGCCTGCAGCCCTACCTGTACCAGGCCGATAACAGGCACAAGAGTGCCAACGTACCACAGCCAGCCAAGGGCAAGATATGGCCGCTGCCGCAGTTTCCACAACACCAAAACTGTTATAACTACCAGCAGCAAAAGCGCTCCAACAACATACCAAAAAGGCAAATCACCACGCAGATGCGGATAAAAAATCGCCAGCCGACCCGGCCAAAACATCCTTCCAATATACGCTACGTAGGTAACAAGGGCATTTCCAATGCGAAAAATCAGCGGGTAACGCATAACGGATTTCACCAGCCCCGTACGCTCCTGAACAAGGTAAACCATCGCAGCGGCAGCCGCAGACAAAACCAAAAGAGGCACCTTTTCCAAAATACATCGGCTCGTTGAAACAGGTACAACACTTCGAGGACAATTGGAATAACTTTGTCCTTTGAACCTCAAGCGTCCCAGAGGCCAGTAGTCCAAAAGCAAAAACACAAACGGCAGCGTAACCAGCATCTGCTTTGCCATAAGACCTAATCCAAGGCCCAAAACCACCAGCAGATACCTCCCAACACTCGGGCGTTCCGCATATCGCAGGTAAGCCCACATTGTAAGTATCCAAAAAAGAGTACTGAGCACGTCCTTTCGTTCCGATGCCCAGGCGACGGATTCGACGTGCAAGGGATGCAGGGCAAAGGCCGCAGCAACAAACGCACTTGACCATAAGCGCCCAGTCAGCCGGTTGAGGAACAAGAAAAGCAATACGGCGTTGGCTATATGAAACAGAACATTCGTAAAATGATGACCGCCGGCATCCAGCCCATAAAGCTCACAGTCAAGCATATGCGACAACCACGTCAGTGGATGCCAATTATAGGCGTGTGCCTTGGTGAATGCCCAAACAAGCCCCTGCCGTGTCAGGCCTGCTTTGACATAGCTGTTATCATAAATGTAGAGGTCATCGTCAAAAGTTACAAACTCATGATGACGAACCTGCCAGAAGGCCGTAAGGGTTGTCAATACCAGGGCCAGACAAACTAAAAAAATGCAGTATTTGTTTGATATTTTATTCATCTACCTGGGGAATAGCTTTGATTTGACCAGATTCATCTTGGCCAGTCGAAATGTCAAGGCTGTCCACAAGCAGCCAAATCCATACTTGATACTGCGCCGAAAATTAATCGAAGATGCTTCCGGAAAATACCTGGTTGGACAACTCACTTCTGCAATGGTATGGCCAAACCACAATATTTGCACCAACATCTGGTTATCAAATACGAAATCATCAGAATTGGCTTCGAGGGGCAGCTGCTCCAGAAGCTTACGGGAAAAGGCCCTGTAGCCGGTATGATATTCGGACAGCTTTGCGCCGGTGAAGATGTTCTCTGAAAAAGTTAGAAAGCGGTTTGCAATGTATTTCCAAATCGGCATTTTGCCTTTCAGCGCATAGCCTCCGAGAATTCTCGAACCGAGCACACAGCAATAGAGGTCACTGCCAATCATTGAGGCCATTGCGGGTATCAGCTTTGGCGTGTACTGATAATCGGGATGCACCATAACAATGATATCGGCACCGTGTTCCAGCGCCAAAGCGTAACAGGTTTTCTGATTGGCGCCATAGCCGAGATTGCTCGGATGAGTGTGAACAACGGTATTGGGCAGCTTGGCTGCGATAGCGGCGGTCTCATCACTGCTGGCATCATCAACGATAATAACAAGGTCAATGATATTTTGTGCCATAACCTCCTCATAAGTCTGGCGCAGCGTCTGGGCCGCATTATACGCCGGCATCACAACAACAACTTTTTTGTCCTCAAACATACCAGTATCTCCTGTAACAATATAAATTTTTCCCGACCAAATGTAAAGACTATTAAGTGGTTGGTCTGTTTGTTTATAGTAAAAGGTTTATCTTGCCAATGGGTTCACGATGCTGTCTCGATGTCCCAATAAATTTTTATAACAGGATTGACAGAACCGCCTCTTTCGATTAAAAATCTATCCTGTTAACATCAATTTGGGTTCCCATTTTGCGACTTATTGCAAAATGGGGTCCCACTTGAAAGGGTAAAATTGTGAATCTAAAAGGTGTTATTCTTGCCGGTGGCACAGGTTCGCGCCTTCATCCCCTGACCAAGGTCACAAACAAGCATCTTCTCGCTGTCGGCCGCAAGCCTATGATTTACTATCCTATCGAAAAACTTGTAAACGCCGGAATTGATGAAATCCTGGTTGTAACCGGCGTCGAGCATATGGGCGACGTTGTAAATCTGCTTGGTTCCGGAAAAGACTTCGGCTGCCGATTTACCTACAAGGTGCAGGACGAGGCCGGAGGAATTGCCGAGGCGCTTGGGCTGGCGGAGGATTTCTCTCACGGCCAGCCTCTGCTTGTTATCCTTGGTGACAATATCTTTCAGGCCCAGCTAAAAGAATATGCAGATAAATTCACAGCCCAAAAAACCGGTGCAAGAGTGTTACTTAAACAGGTCCAACAGCCCCAGCGGTTCGGCGTCGCACAGATTCATAACAACAAGGTTATCAATATCGAGGAAAAGCCCTCAAAACCAAAGTCAAATTATATTATTACCGGCATATATTTCTACGATGCAGGTGTCTTCGACATCATAAAAACGCTCAAGCCCTCAGGCAGGGGCGAGCTCGAAATCACTGATGTCAACAATGCCTACATTGCAAAGGGACAGTTGGAGTATGATATTCTCGATGGCTGGTGGACTGACGCCGGAACCTTCGAATCACTTGAAAGGGCCAATGAATTTATTATAAAGGAACTACCTCAATGACAAAAAAAACAGTAACGTTAAAAACGGTTTTTTCAGAGGCAGGACTGATTGTTCGCAGCTCCGGCGCCCTGATTGATGGAGTTGCCATCCGACAGGCAAAGGTCATTCCCGATGAGCGAGGCAGACTCGGCGAAATAATGCGGGCGGACGACCCCTGGTTTAAAAAGTTCGGACAGGTATATTTTACTACGACGTATCCCGGAGCAGTCAAGGCCTGGCATTCCCACAAAAAGCAAACCGACCACTTTTATGTCATCCGAGGAACTGTCAAAATCGCTCTATATGACCAGCGCAGAGATTCACCGACGCACGGCACTGTAAACGAACTTTACCTCGGCGAACATTGTCCCGGCCTGCTTCGGATACCACCCGGCGTCCTGCACGGCTGGATGTGTGTCGGCCAGACCGAAGCGTACATCGTAAATGTAGTCTCGGAATTGTACAACTATGATGAGCCTGACGAGTTCCGCACCGACGCGGCCGACAACAATATCCCATACGATTGGACACGTAAAGATGGCTGAAAGCAAAATCGCCATCTTGGGCGGCCGGGGAATGCTCGGAACAGATTTAGCACATGCCTGCGCCGAAAAGGGTCTTAATTTCGAAGTTTTCGACCTTCCCCGCTTCGACATTACCAATCCTGAGCACCTTCGCAATATCTTAAGTCACTCGCCAATCATCATCAATTGTGCGGCATATACCAACGTCGAAAAAGCCGAATCTGAATTTGACCTGGCATATCAGGTCAACGCCGAAGCGATTGCAAACCTCGGCGCCATTGCCAGAGACACCAAAAGCTGGGTGCTGCACATCAGCACCGATTTTGTCTTTGATGGAAAACTCGACAGGCCTTACAAAGAGACCGATGAGCCCAATCCTGTAAATGCCTATGGAAAAACAAAACTCGCCGGCGAGAAGCTCCTGGCCGATAGCGGCTGCGCACACTGCATAATTCGTATCGAGTGGACTTACGGCCATGCAAGAGAAAATTTCATAACCAAACTAATAGAGCACGCAAAAGCCGACGCCAATATCCGCATCGTTGATGACCAGACAGGCTCACCCACGGCAACAACACAGGTGGCCGAAACCATCTGCGAACTTTTGCAGAAAAAACCTCAGGGCCTGTTTCATTTTGCAGCCTGCGGATATATCAGCCGCTTGGAAGTCGCAAAATTTATCTTCGATACACTCCGAATGTCTGTTAATTTAACCGCCTGCAAAAGCAGTGACTACGTTACAGCAGCGGCAAGACCCTTGAACAGCCGCTTCGATTGCAGTAAGATTCAGGCTATGCTCGATAAGCCAATCAAAATGTGGCAGATACCGTTAAAACAATTTTTGGAGCAGTTATGACAAGGATTCTCGTAACAGGTGGAGCCGGTTTCATCGGCAGCAACTTCATACGAATGGTGCTCTCGGAGCATAGCGACACTTTCATTGTCAACCTTGACAAGCTCACCTATGCCGGCAATCTTGAAAACCTGGGCGACTTCCTGGACAATCCCAACCATAAATTCGTCAAAGGCGATATTTGCAACCGGCGCCTGCTCGAAGAAACTCTCGACAAATACAAAATCGAAGCAATTATTAATTTCGCCGCTGAAAGTCACGTTGACCGCTCTCTCCTCGCGCCCGAGGACTTTTTGGAAACAAACGTCAAAGGCACTTTGACCCTGCTAAAGGCGGCGCTGAACAAAAAATTAGAACGATTCGTCCAAATCTCAACGGACGAGGTTTATGGCTCTCTCGGCCCGGAAGGTAAATTCACCGAAGATACTCCCCTTAGTCCTAATTCGCCGTATTCGGCCTCAAAGGCCGCCGCCGACCATCTCGTAAAGGCATTCGGCCACACCTGGGGACTCAAATACAATATCACCCGGTGTTCGAATAATTATGGGCCGTATCAGTTCCCCGAAAAAATGATTCCGCTGATGATTAATAACGCTCTGGCCGACAGGGAACTGCCCGTTTACGGCGACGGCCTCTATGTCCGTGACTGGCTGTATGTTTACGACCACTGCACCGCCGTCTGGAAAGTGCTTACCGAAGCACCGCCCGGACAGACATATAATATCGGCGGCTGTAATGAAAAAACAAATCTTGAGGTCATCGACCTGATACTGCAACGTCTCGATAAACCAAAGTCACTCATAAAGCACGTAACCGACCGTCCCGGCCACGACAGAAGATATGCCATCGACGCAGGCAAAATAATCACGCAGTTGAACTGGAAACCGTCGGTCAGCTTCGAAGAAGGAATTGAAAAAACCATTGACTGGTATCTGCAGAACCGCAAATGGCTTGCAAACGTCGTTTCCGGCCAGTACCAAAAGTACTACGACTCACTCTATTCAAACAGATAACTTCTCCTGAACCATCCACGCTCTTTTTTCTCGGTCTCGGTACCGTTCGACTTCGCTCACGACAAGCGGTGGGGTTGAGAAGGAAACACTAACTTTTGCTAACAGCCTACTTAAATGTTAAGTTTGATGAGGTTCTTCAACTTCCCTTGACAATCCAAAAACGTCATAAGTCAATTGGATTCATTTTGTTTTGGCTTTATCAGGGTCATTAGCCGGCGGGTGGGAATCCAGTAGAGAATCCAAATAGTTAATTGTCGTGCGCAAACCAATTTCACAAGCTCTTGCTGCATCGTTTACATCTA
>CAYXPG010000066.1:7354-9570 GCA_964467205.1 uncultured Pirellulales bacterium
CCGCCGGGCGCAGCCGTTAGTATCCGTTCCACAGATACAATAATCTCGGACTGGCCAGTTCATACAGCGCCTCTCTGTCGATTCCCAGAGCGTTTTTGCCTCTGGAAGTTATAAAATCCGAGAAGGAAAACGGCTTGCGGTACTCCACCACCTGCGCCTTTTCAATTTCCGCCATTGCCAAAACCATTTCTATCGCATCATCGATGTAGCCGATTCCGTCTATCATTTTTTCCTCGAGCGCTTCGGCAGTGCTGTAGATACTTCCGTCCGCCAGAGCCTTGACCTCATCCAACGAAAGCTCTCCCCTACCGTCGGCAACAACCTGCACAAATCTTTCGTACGCAGGCTTGATTAATTTGTCCTGCAGATATTGTCGCTGCTCTTCGGTGGGCATCTGGAACGAACTCGGCCAATCCTTCTTCAGACCCGACTTTTCGATTATCGGCTGAATGCCCAGCTTCTCTTCCAGCAATTCCTGAAGAACAAGATAACCCATTATTACACCTACCGAGCCGGTAATCACCGTTGGTTCAGCTATGATTTTGTCGCACCCAACTGACGTATAATACCCGCCGGAAGCGGCAATGCCCCGCATAAATGCAACAACAGGTTTTCCTGTTTCGCTGCGGTACTTGAGAAGCTCGTTATAGATTTGGTCGCTGGAAGATACCAGGCCGCCCGGCGAATTCACACGAATAATCAATCCCTTCACCCATTTATCTTTCCTGGCGCTCTTTAGTTGACTCCAAACATCTCGGGCCTGTTTGTCATCTATTATGCCTTCCACATCGATGACAGCGATTTTAGCCGTCCGGGGCCCTTCCTTTATAACCTCTTCGGTGAAAACACCTCTTTGTCCCGTCGCAAAAACCGCAACCACTCCTATCAACACTACAAACAGCAGTATGTTGGCCAGTACAGACATTGCCAAAACAATGCCCCAGAAAATCCTCCACCCCGTCCGCTTCTTTCGTGGCTTCGTTGCCGGCTGGTTTTGCGCCGGGTCAGGAATCGGCTCCGGCGACTGCGATAAATTATCGTTCTCTTCAAAATCCATAATCAACCCTTTCCAAATAATTACAACTAATTGCAGAATGAACAAAATCTGCTGTCAATATTTTAATGAGCTCATGCTCAGCCCGCAGCCACACGGACAATCCGCGGGCCAAGCTGAGTCACAAACTCGTATGTTGCGATTTGAATCTCTGCCGCAATAGACTCAATGCTGTTCGGAGCACCGCGAACATTATCTATAATTATAACTTCCTCTCCCGGTGTCAACTCATATCCCTTATCTGCAAGTTCACTAAGGTCTATCGTCGTCAGGTCCATACTTATTTTGCCTACCACCGGCACTATCTGACCGGCAACAGTCATCTTCCCGATATTTCCAAGTCGGCAGTCATAGCCGTCACCATAACCAATCGGAACCAGACCGACAACCATATCCTTCGATGCCCTGTAAGTGCAGTTGTAGCCGATATAAGCGCCCGCCGGTATCTTCTTCACAAGCGTCAAATAGCTGACAACTTTCATAGCCGGCTTAAGGTCGGGCTTGTTCTGCACCTCCGGGTTGGGAAAACATCCGCATATAGAAAGCCCCGGCCTAATCATATTCAAATGACTCTCGGGCAAATCAAGCACGGCACAGGTGTTGGCCGAATGAATCAGCGGAATCTCTATGCCCTCCGTCTGCAATTGCTTAATAAACTTCTTGAGTCTTTGTAACTGATAATTAGTGAAACTCTTGTCCGCCTCATCTGATGCGGCAAAATGAGTATAAAGCCCCTCAATAATAATGTTCTTGTTGCCTTTGATTTGGCTTATCAATTCGCTCAGTGCCTCTTCACTAATCCCCATTCGGGTCATACCGGTATCGAGCTTTACGTGGACTACCGCAGGCTTTTTGAGTGACTCAGCAGCCGCAGATAATACATCGACATCCTTTTTGTTTGTAACTGTTATCCGCAGTTGACTTTCCACTATCCAGCGGGCGAGTTCTTCTTTCTCTTTTTCGGTGTATATACTAAATTCCGCCCCTAACAACAATATGGGCCCCTCCCAGCCGAGTTCCTGCACCTGCCGGGCCTCGGCCATGGTCGCAACGCAAAGCATTTCAACCTCGGCTGTTTTAAGAGCAGGCAAAACCACCTCAACTCCATGCCCGTAAGCATTACACTTAACCACTGCGCACAACTTACATCCTGCAGGTATGA
>CAYXPG010000067.1:0-9553 GCA_964467205.1 uncultured Pirellulales bacterium
TTTTGGGGCGGCAAAGACGTTTTTTGAGTAAATACCTGGGTTTTTGGGCGATAATTTCATAAATTTGTTAAAAAAGTTATTGCTAATTGTCGTTTGGACGATTATTATAGTAGGTTTGGTTAGGTTTGTAAGGATTATCGGCTGCCAAAACTAAATGAAAAGGTGTTAACAATGATAATAACAGGATTAGCTAACCGTGAAGAGTAGTAAGCGCACAAATGGCCAGCAAACCGGGCTTTTTGCGCAATATGGTAGCCTGGAAGTCGTGTTTCTGCTTTATTGTCGTGAAACAGATGAGGTTTTTTGCCGGAGGCGAATGATGTAGAGTAAGGAAGCAACCTCGTTTTGTTTTGTCGTTGTGGAGTGAAGTTTTGCGGCAAGGCCGTAAAAAGCACTCCGATGAAGTGGAAACCGTTGTGGTTTCCATATTTTTTTGCCCGGCAGCGAAGAGTGGCTGCGGGATGGGAATATAAAGGGATTTGGCGCTGAGCAGGAAAGAATGGCAATGAATGCAGAGTTGGTAAGAATCGTCGAAAACATCGCCCGCGATAAGAATATCGATAAGGAATCGATATTTGTCGATTTGGAAGAGGCTATGGTCTCTGCGACGAGAAAACATTTTGGTGATATGGAAAGTGAAGTAGTAGTAAATATCGACCGTGAAAGCGGTGAGGTTACCGCTTTTAAGAATGGAGAAAAAATCGACGTCAAGCAGCTTGGGCGAATCCCCGCACAAACGGCAAAGCAGATAATGATTCAAAAAATAAGGGCCGATGAGCGGGTAAGCATTTATGCGGACTTTGTTCAGCGAAGAGGTGAAATCATCAGCGGTTCAGTTGTCCGCTATGAAAGCGGGACTCTGATTGTAAATCTTGACCACCGCACCGAGGGCTTTATGCCGAAATCCGAACAGATAATGGGGCAGACGCATCGGCCTGGCGAAAGAATCAGATGCCTGATACTTGAGGTCAAAGAAGTATCGAACCAGGTCAAAATCATCCTGTCGCGGACGCATCCTGATTTTATCAGGCGTTTGTTCGAGCTGGAGGTGCCTGAGATTTCGGAAAATATCATTGAGATACGTGTTTTGGCCCGAGAAGCGAGCTACCGAACCAAAGTGGCCGTTGCTTCGCTGGATGAAAAGGTCGACCCTGTGGGAGCGTGCGTGGGCGTTCGCGGCAGCAGAATAAAGAACATAGTCGATGAGCTCGGCGGCGAAAAGATAGATATCGTCCGCTGGAATGAGTCGTCACAGGTGCTCATCACAAATGCCCTGATGCCGGCGAAAGTCAGCGAAATAGCGTTGTGCTTTGAACTGGGAAGGGCAACTGTCGTTGTGGACGAGGACCAGCTCAGCCTGGCAATCGGAAAACACGGTCAAAATGTTCGCCTGGCTGCAAGACTGACCAGATGGGACATCGATATTCTTACGCCGGACGAATATAATCAGGGAATTGAACTGTTGACAAAATGCGTCAGAAGTGTCGAAGGCGCCGACGATACAATCATTGACAAATTGATAGCGCTTGGGGTCATATCCATTTTGGATTTGGATGATGTTGGAGTCGAGCCGTTGGTTAGCGAGTTGAATATTGATGCCGACCTTGCCGACAAACTGGTAAAAGCAGCAGTGGAAGAGGCAAAACAACTTGCGGCAGAAACCAAAAAGAAGCAGGCGGAAAACCTTCTGCAGCAGGAAGAAGCATCTCGTGAATCGCAAAACCAGCAGCAGGAATAAAAGTAGATAAATTTACAAGTGCCTTATCGCACTTTGTCAGCGAGAAGAAAGTTAATGGCTGCTACGAGAGTTTATATTTTAGCCAAGGAACTTGGAGTAAAAAGCACTGCTATTGTGAAGAAGTGCCAGGATGAGGGTCTGGACGTTAAGAACCATATGTCGGCGATTTCAGCGGGCCTGGCGGCGACAGTACGTGAATGGTTCAGCGAAGGTGAGAATGTTACCACCGTAGAAATGACCGACAAAGTTGATTTAAAGAAGGTGCGCCTTAAAAAGAAGCCAAAGCGAAAAAGGCCGGCGAAGAAAGCAAAGGCCAAAAGAACAAAAGCTGATAAAGCAAGAGCAAGGAAAGCTAAAGAGCCCAGGTCTGGAGCTGAAACAGCAGCGGCGGTGAAAGAAAAACCTGCGCCGAAGAAGGTGGCGGCCAAAAAGCCGAAGAAGGTGGCGGCCAAAAAGCCGAAGAAAGTGAAGAAACCCAAGCCTGAGCCGGTATTACCAGCCGGGCCTGTAATGGAAGAACCCAGGCCTGCTAAATTAACCGGACCTAAGGTTATTCGAGTTGAAGCGCCGGAACCTGAACCGAAATTGCGGCGACCGACATACCGGCCGAGACCCAAGCCCAGGCATGATATGCCGGTTACTGAACCATTGATGCAGGTTCGTGAGGAGAAGGAGCAGTTAATTTCGGCACCGACAAAGGAAAAGAAGCACCCGTCAAAGCGTCATAAAGACAGAACACACGGTCGTCGTCAGGACGTTTTGGCCGCTGAGACTGCAAAAAGACCGAAATTCGCCAGTCAGCAGCATCAACGTGACCTTGAGGAGAGACGTGCTCGGCTCGATGCTGCCGGCGGCGAAGGACTTCGATTAAGGCCGATACGAAAAATCGCTTCCAGGTCTCTCAGGTCGACAGTTATGCCCGCCCGCCCGAAAACAATCACGGTAAGTGAGCCGATTGTCGTTAAAGATTTGTCAGCGGCTCTGGCGGTCAAGGCATCGGAGATAATCACCAAGCTAATGCAGCAGGGGACAATGGCTACAGCCAATCAGACGATAAGCTCCGAATCTGCCGAACTGATTGCGCTGGAATTCGGGACAGAATTGGTTGTGGAGCACGAGAGGAGTCTGGAAGAGCAGATAAGAGATGAATTTGGCCGCAGAGAAAGAAAGAATCTTAAGAAGCGTTCGGTAGTGGCGACGATGCTCGGCCATGTCGATCACGGCAAGACGAGTCTTCTGGACAAGATTCGTTCGACTGCGGTTACCGCCGGTGAGGCGGGCGGTATCACCCAGCATATCGGCGCCTATCAGGTAAGCTTAGGTGACAGTAAGGTAACGTTTCTTGATACACCGGGTCACGAAGCATTTACATCTATGCGTGCCAGAGGCGCCAATATGACCGACGTTGTAGTTTTGGTGGTAGCGACCGATGACGGTGTAATGCCCCAGACCATTGAGGCAATACACCACGCCAGGGCGGCGGAGGTTCCGGTTATCGTGGCATTAAATAAAATAGATTTACCCGGTATTGATTACAACCGAGTTTACTCTCAGTTGGCTGAGCAGGATTTGACGCCTGCGGAATGGGGCGGGGAGACTGAGATAGTGAAAACCAGTGCGATTACCGGCGAAGGCATTGATGACTTGCTCGAGCACCTCGATTATATATCCGAACTTCTTGAATTAAAAGCAGATGACGGCATTTCTGCGACGGGCTGGGTTGTAGAGGCCAGGATGTCGGCCAAGCTGGGCCCTATGGCAACGCTGTTGATTAATGAAGGTCGTTTGAGCAAAGGCGATGTGGTTCTGGCGGGCAGCACCTTCGGGCGGGTCAAGGCATTGAAAAACAGCTACGGCAAAAGCATCAAGGTGGCCACAAGCTCGATGCCGGTCGAGGTAACGGGCCTCAGCGGCGTTCCTCAGGCAGGCGACAGATTTTACTGTCTGAATGATATCAACCATGCCAAAGCTGCTGCTGAAGAGAACCAAACCCGCTCACGGGAAAGCGCGTTAGCTGAACGGACGCAGATAACTCTCGAAAATTTATTCAGCCAGATAGAAGCCGGTAATGTAAAAGAATTAAATATAATCATCCGTGCCGATGTACAGGGTTCTGTTGATGTTTTGGTGAAGTATTTGTCGGAGTTGAGCACAGAAGAAGTAAAGATTAAAATTCTGCATGCTGCTCCGGGCGGGGTTACCGAGGGCGACGTTGTGCTTGCAGAGGCTTCTAACGCAATTATCATCGGCTTTAACGTAGTAAGCGAAGAGCGAGTAGCGAAAATAGCAGAATCCAAAGGCGTTGATATAAGATTTTACAATGTAATTTACCGTATAACCGAAGATTTGCAAAAATCCATGGTCGGCCTGCTCGAGCCGGAAGAGACTGAGAACGCTCTCGGCAGGGCGGTGGTAAGAAACACATTCAAGATTTCGAAAGTAGGTACGATAGCAGGCTGTCATGTTACAGAAGGGCTGGTCAACAATAAGGCGAAAGTGCGCCTGGTACGTGACAATATCGTAATCAGGGACGCGTTGACGATAGAATCTCTGAAACACTTCAAAGATGATGTTCGCGAGGTCAGGGCCGGTCTTGAGTGCGGGATTAAGCTGGTAAAATTTGATGATGTTAAGGTCGATGACGTTCTTGACTTTTACGAAATCGTCGAAGTAGCCAGGACACTTTGAAATGATAATTGTACAGGACAGGCGATACTAACATCGTGACATAAAAAAATGGCGACAAGAAGACAAGAAAAGGTGGCCCGTATAGTGAGAGAAGCTGTCAGCGATGCTATCTCCAATCACCTTAGTGACCCTCGTATTGAGGGACTCGTAAGTGTTACGAGAGTTGATATGGCTGCCGACTTGCGCAGCGCCGATGTATATATCAGCATTTTCGGCAAAGATGAAGCGGCACAAAACAAGACTTTTGCGGCTATCGAGCACGCAAAGAGCCGAATACAGTCGCTTCTTGCCAGCAGAGTGCAGAGTAAGTTTTGTCCGGTTTTACGTTTTCACAAGGATGATAAATTCAAAAAGACCCTTGAGACTATGAAACTGATTGACGAGGCGGTAAACGGGCTGGGAACTGAAATCGAAAATTGAAAATCGAAAATCGCCGATAAGTCTTTATGAAAAATAACAAAGAATATTCCCCGAAGATAAAAAGTTTGTACCGCTCACTAAAACGTGAATATTCGAGGGCGGAAAAGGTTGTCTATGATGAGCCTCTTGAAGCGCTTATCTATGGTATTATCAGTGAAAACATGAGCGAGCCGGCGGCACAATCCGCTATCAAGAGCATCGCTTCCAACTTTGTTAACTTCAATGACTTGCGGGTTTCGCTGGAAGAGGAGATAGTGGAAATGTTGGGTCAGGACACGCCTGAAATAAGGAATACGGTCTGTGTCCTTAAAAAAGTTTTAGGCAATCTGTTCAGAAAGTATAACGAGGTAAGTCTTGAGGCATTGAAGAAAATCGGGAAGCGGCCGGCCAAAAAGATTCTCGAGCAGATGGAAGGTGTCAGTGATTTTGCGGTCAATTACTGTATGCTGACGTCTCTTGGCGGCCATGCTATCCCGCTTACGGCCAGGATGACAGAATATCTCAGGAGCAACGAGCTGGTCCACCCCGAAGCGGACGAGCAGGAGATAGAAGGATTTTTGGCCAGGCAGATTTCGGCTGCGAACGGATATGAATTTTATGCCCTTTTGCGAGGCCACAGCGAGTCAGACGGCCGTAGAGCCAAAAAGAAAGCCAGGGCAAAGTCAGTGCCCAAAACAACGAAGAAAAAAGCGTCCCAAACCAGGAAAAAAACCGGCACTAAAAAAAGTGAGAAATAAAAAGAAGGGAACGAACGTTCAAAATGTCAGAACAGATACTAAAATTGGGTATTCCCGCGGGCAGTCTGCAAAAGTCAACAATAGAACTTTTCAGCAAAGCCGGTTTCCACATTGCCGATACTGCGAGGAATTATTTGCCGCGAATAGATGACGAGCAAATCGAGTTGATTTTGCTGCGGGCCCAGGAGATGAGCCGATATGTAGCTGACGGAGTTCTTGATGCGGGCATTACCGGCTGTGACTGGATAACCGAGAATGAATCAGACGTTGTTGAGGTTTGCGAACTTGCCTACAGCAAGACGACAAGCAAGCCGGCCAGGTGGGTATTGGCAGTCCCTGATGAATCGAAAGTAACCAATCCGGAAGACCTCAAGGGCGGCATAATTGCCACCGAATTAGTTATCGCAACAAAGAAATATTTTGCAGAAAAAAGCATCGACGTAAAGATAGAGTTCAGTTGGGGCGCCACCGAAGTAAAGAGCCGGCTGGTGGATGCAATAGTGGAGCTTACCGAGACCGGCTCATCGCTGCGGGCGAATAATCTGCGAGTAATAGATACCGTAACAACCTCCACGACGAGATTTATTGCAAACAAAAAGGCGTGGCGGAACAAATTCAAACGAGAAAAAATAGAAAATATTGCCATAATTCTCAACGCAGCGATAGATGCGCGGAGCAAGGTCGGGCTGAAAATGAACGTAAAGAAGGACGACTTAGAGACGATATTGAAGATTCTGCCTGCTGAGAAAAGTCCGACTGTTTCGAGTCTGGCTGATTCCGATTATGCGGCGGTGGAAGTGGTCATAAGTGATAAGGTTGAGCGCAGCCTGGTTCCGGCCTTGAAGCGTGCCGGTGCTTCTGGCATAATCACTTATCCTCTCAATAAAGTCATACACTGATGGGGTCGATCGCCGATTGTCGATTTCCAATCTGAAATCGAAAACTAAAAATCGTAAAACTTAGTTTGAATTAATATGCTTTGATTCGAAGAAGAAGCCGTCCGGTCTGCTGAGGCCGTAAAAGGCATACCAGCCGAAATGCTTGCGTACAGCATCGAACTCTGGCAGGAGACTACAATCGGCAAACTCACCAATTTCCGATGCGCCAAACCGAAATGTAACCGGACCCTTTTGGATGGCCGAGAGCCCTGATTTTTCACTTTGTTTAAGCGTCCACCAAAGCAATTCTCCTGAAGATACGTTGTCCTCGAAGCCGGCCACTCCTACAACCGAAGGGATAGCGGACTTTGCACGTGTGAACCATTTTTCGGAACCGACTGTGGGAACCTCATTGCCGCTGAGCGAGCGGATGGTCCGTTCAACAGTTGACTCGGTACCAAAAATCAGATGAGTATCGGTGACGGTAAAAGCCATTTTGGGCGCCTGCGGCATAGAGGTATTGTCGATTGTCGATTTCCAATCTGGAATCGAAGTTTGCATCGGTATTGTGCCTCCGGGTGAAAAAGCAGGCATAAAACCCAACAGGTCAATCAGATAAAGTGTGTGGCCCAGGAACTGCCGGCGGGCATCAGGGTTGTTGGGGGCTATCAGTTTACTGTGCAGCAGCGACAGGGATTTCTCAAGGGCGCTGCGGTTACTTGTTGACAGGGCAACAAATGATTCTGTCGGTCCGGCGGGGCCGGCGTCAGAGAACGGCTTGTTGATACTCTGGGCGACTAATATTTCCGAGCCTAAATGGCTGATAATGTCCCTTTTAATTTGCACACCCGGCTGGCCGTCGGGACTGTCGGGCAAAAGTGGCATATACATTATTGCAGCAGCCTGAGGCGAGAAAAGGTTTAGAACGCTGCCGAACTCGTCGTAGGCCTTTTCGATATTCAAATTTACAAAGGTTACCGAGCGGGCCGACGCAGGGACAAAAGATGGGACATTAATCGCCGCCGATTGGACCTCAAGCATTTTGCAGATGCCTTTTTTCGGGCCGTTGATTTTTAGAAATGCCTTACCCGTCCAGGCGCTTTCGCTGCTCGGCGCCACGCCAATTGAAACACTTAAAGCAACAACATTATCAAGACCCAGGTTTGTTATTGTTCTTTGTGTCTGGCCTGTTGGGTCATCGGCAATCGCTGCTTTGACGGCCTGTTTAATGTTGACGTATAAATCGATATCGTGATAGGGTCCGGTTGCCGCGGCAGCAGCAATGTAATCGCTGTCATCGGCCAGAGTCGGGCCGGTAACTCCCTTGATATGTGCAATGGCGAATTTGAGAAGCTCAATGTCCTCAGAACCAAGCAGACAATCATCAACAAAGCAGAAACTCAGCCTCGAAGAAAAACCCAAGCCAAGTCTTGTTGAATCTTCCCCAATCAATGTCGTAATATTAACGCTGCGGTAATCCTCGGTTTTTTTATGTAAGCCTTCTTCGAGAGCTTTTTTGACCGCCTTTTCGACGGCTTCTTTTATTTTGGCGGTGTTTTGGCCCCACTGAGTGATGAACAACGCCATCGGCTCATTGGCGTCTTTTGCCTTTTCGTTAAGAACCAAAGCAAAAGCTGCTTTTGTCCGGGGTAAAATGTCGGCGTCGATAATCGTTTTAAATATATTTTTTTCGTCCGGTTTCAGGATTTTTTCCTGCCATTTTGCTTTGGCATCTTTGATGAAGGCGGCCATTGCCGGGTCCTTGTAGAGTTTGTAAAAGCTGGTTTTTTCAAACTGCTGCTCCAATTTGCTGAAATCTTCAATATCCATCAGCAAAAGGGTTTCGGGCGGGAGCAGTTTTGCGGTTTTTGGCAGTTGGCCGGCCTGGACAGAAGCGAGTGCGCATACTACAGAGACGATAAATGTGAATATTTTTTTTGTTGTCTGATTCATTTTCGGCTCTTTCAATAGGAACTATTTTTGTTTTTCTTTCTTTTTGAGGAACTTCGGTATGGCCTTATTTCGTCTTCGTGCCGGCTGAAGGTATTTGTAGCCGGTGTTTGGGTTGTCCTTGTCATAAGTGAATGATTCGCGATTGTCTATGAAGTGCTTTACATAGTCGATTGGAATGGCAAAGCCGAGGCCTCCGAAGAAAATGTATCCCATATTTGTAACGCCGATGACTTCGCCTGCGAGGTTAAAGAGCGGCCCGCCGGAATTGCCGGGATTAATGTCGGCATTGGTCTGGATATATACGAGGCCCTCGAAGGAGCGGTTCTTTGTGCTGATGACGCCGTCGGTAACGGTCCGTTCGAGGCCGAGCGGATTGCCGATGGCAAAAACCGTCTCGCCCACTTTGATTTTGTTAATGTTACCGAAGTAAGCAAATTTTACTTTGGTGTCGCCGAGGTCTTCGACCTTCAGCAGGGCCAGGTCAACGAAAGGATTAATGGCTTCGATTTTGACCTTTTTGAATTTCTTTTTCTCGAAGCCGGTTTTTACCTCTTCAAATACGGTAACTTCAATCTTTGTTTCTTTTTCTATCACGTGATAATTGGTTATGAGGTAGCCCTGCTCATTGATGAAGAAGCCGGAGCCCATACCGGCAGGAGTCGAGACCTTTACAACGGATTCTGAGACCGCATCGACACACTTTTCGATGGTGGTTTTTCTGAGCTTTGAGCTGTAATACAGTCGGTCGGGGAGTTTCTTCGGCTTGTCGGTGTCCGCGGCCAGTGAGTCGGCATCGGTTTGCTGCTCATCGAGCGTTTTGGTGTATTCGTATTCGAGTATTTTCTGCTTCGGGATGGTCAGGACTGTTACGCCGATATCGACGATTAACTGCGTTGGTTTTTCGGCGAGGATGTTGCCTTTTATGACCTGGCCGCCGTCGAGAATGATGGTATCAGCGGATAAAACACCGATGGCTAAGAAACTGTAAATTAGCAATTGACAAATGACGATTAAAAATTGACAGGATTTCATTGCTCGCTCCTGAATTAATAACGGCACTTAGCGTTCAGCATATATACTATCGGCTGTAATCAGCCACTATTTTAAGGATTATTCACCTTTAACGCAAATGGAAAATA
>CAYXPG010000068.1:0-2245 GCA_964467205.1 uncultured Pirellulales bacterium
GCCAGACGGTACAACTCCTCAGCAGAGTATGAACCACCCTCACCGGACGGTTTCTCCTCACCGACAAGCAGCCCAATGAAGCGATAGTCAAAATCTTTCTTCAGCCCTAACATATTATCCATCGTATAGACCTTCACAGAATTTATCAGCGGCTGTTTAACTTGCTTCTCACTGTTGTACCACTCCCGCAGACCGGCTCGGAGAACATCGTCGTTACTGCTGTCGACACACACAGCCGCCCCGCCGCCCCATTTGCGAACCATTTTGACATACTCTACCATCATATCAACGACAAGCTGCGGGTCGCTTTCACCGAAGGCATCGAGATTGACCGCAATATAGTCGGCGCCGTCAGCCGCCTGCGATTCAATCAACCCCTTGATATAATCTAACGGCTCCGATGGCTTCGAGTAAGCATCCGGCCCAAGCTCGCTAAGCTGTTTCATTATCTTACCGGTTTTAGGGATTGATGCGTGAACTGATTCACCTATCAAAATCAATGGTTTGGTCTTCATCTCAAAGTCTTTCCAAAACAGAAATTGACGAATTTTAGCTTAATTCAGGCTTCTTATATATAATTGCTTACTGCTGATTGGACAACCTAAAAATGCGAAAAATGGGCATTTCAACTTGTTTTTCGTTGGCGCTATAACTTGTATTTACAAAGACTTACACAATTTTACGGGCTTTTTGGCCCAATATCGCTGCCGGCAAAATTTTTCGATTCTGCTTTGCCCTGCCTTTGGCAATGTGGAAAACCTGTTAATAACCGCAATCGTGCTTTTGAAGACCTGCTTTAACTTCTTTTGAAATGGCCGCCAGAACCAACACCGCATTCTCCTGTTATCGTGCCCGCTCATCTAAAGTCAAAAATTCGTGCCTGTAACTGCTTTATAATAAAATAGTTATGGGGGCTTATAAGAAATACTAATAAAGCTAATGCAAAAGTTTAATCCAATGCTAAACAAGATATTAAAATACACTGAAAATTAGTATGATTTCCCGAATAATTGCATTGCTGGTGGATAATACGTAGAAAACCTTACCTAAATCAGCTTCAGCTTGCCTCAGGCAGGTACAGCGACTTTCTCGCTCTGAGCGGGTGCAAAGCGGCGTGCAACCACCATCCCGGCTATAGCCAATATCCTCGATTCCCTGCAGGGCAAAAAGTCTCTTAATCTCATTCTTGAATATCGAATCCTGCAGGATTAGCTGCCTGGAACCTGCACTGCCCTTTTGCACCTCGGACACCGACCACTCCTGCCGGCATATTCCTTAGGCACCTTAATCTTCTTTCCACACTGACAGCTAAACCGAATAAACTCATCTTTAGATTTCTCTGCTTTGCTTACAGCACTCTCGCCCGCCAATATCTCCTTCTCGACCGCCTTCTTCTCCTTATCAACCACGCCGGTGTCTTTCTTCTCTTTCTCCTTTTCTTTTTTCTCTTCTTCGGCCTCTTCCTTTTCCCTGCTGAGCTTCTGCAAAAGCGACTTCTCGTCTCTTTCCATCACCACCCATTTCATCTTCAGCATCAGAACCGCCAGCCCAAACCCCGCCGCAAGACCGAAAATATGAGAAACGTAAGTTACCCCTCGCACACCATGCAACGCCGCAAATACATCAAAAATAATCCACAGCAAAACAACCCAGTAGCCCATAATACTCGCGCTCATAGGCCGAGGCAGAAAAAAGAAACAGCTTATCGAATTCTCCGGAAAGAATACTATATACATCCCCACAACACCGTTTATCGCCACACCTGCACCAAACGCCGCCGGTCCGCCGACGCCGAACAGCAGATGAATCACCCCGCCTAAAACACCAAGCAACAGATACACCAACAGATAGGCACCATTACCTATCTTCGAGCACACCGCATTCCCGAAAGGCCACAAAAAAAGAACATTACCTATCAGATGAACTATATTCACGTGCGGCCAACTGTAGGTAGCTAAGCCAATCCCCCAGCCGTCTAAGCCAAACCGCTCTATCTGCTCGGGCGCCTTAAGAGCAAAGATAGACACCCCAATCACCCCCAAAAGTATCAGCCAGTGCATCACCGGCCGATGGTCATACGGAGCATCTACATGGTAAGGTATAAACACGCCTAATACTCTCCTCGTACATTACCGCTTTCGGCCGTCAAATTATGAAATTCACTCTACCACTAACATCCCCAATAGTCAATCGTCATACTAAATCGTCAATAGAATGCCCTTTTCAACCCCAATAATCAATAATC
>CAYXPG010000068.1:2345-9528 GCA_964467205.1 uncultured Pirellulales bacterium
AAGTCTCTTCTGCTAAATACTCCGGCGGCACAGGGAGCAGTTATTTTTCGAGGGGTTTGAGTTTATCCGGATTAATCCGCCTTATTAACGCCCTTGCAAGAATCAACGTAGGGTCAATTATTACGGCTGAACCTATCTTTTTATCAGTAATAGCAAGTGGTATCTCCGTGCAACCCAGAATTATCGCTTCAGCCCCCTGCTGCTCTAAATAATGAATGGCCTGTAACAATTTTGCTTTTGCATCTTTGGTTACAGGATTTGATTGCGCTTTGATGCCGTAAGTTCTGTCGAAGACGGCGTTTTGTACGAGATTTTCCTGGGAAGCTTCATCCGGCACAATCACATTGAAGCCCCTCGGCTCAAGGCAGTCTGAATACACCCTCGTTTTATAGGTGCCCGTGGTGCACAATAGCCCGATATTTTTGATTCTCGGATGGTTTGTCTGGATAAATTCAGCAACTTCGTTAATCATATGAATCAGCTTAACATTGCTTTTTGTATCTTTCATTTTCTTAAGCAAAAGGTCAAAGATACGCGGCGAATGCATGGTATTGCACGGAATACCAACTATACCGGCGCCGATTTGCTCTAATTTTACAACAATTTCAAAAACCACTTCAGCCGGATTGTTATCCGTTTCCCCTAACAAAAATGCAGTTCTCTCCTCAATCCGGCCGGGCAGAGAAATAAGCGCTATCGATAAATGTTCCTGGTCGCTTCTCGCTTCGGTCTGGTTGAGTATTTTCTCCATCAGGTCAACCCCTGCATAAGGGCCGACTCCGCCGACAATACCTATCATTGTTTCGTCTTGCATAATTATCACAAAATAAGACTTGTTCCTGCTGCTGATTCGGACAACTGCCAAATTGGCGAAATTTCGAAAAAACGGCCAATTTGGGTTATATATTCACGGCAGCATAAACTTCCATGGTAAAAAAAGACCTGCTTCTGATAATCATTCGTCGAATTCATCGCCTTCGAACGTATTACCCAGATAGAGTTTTCTGACGGTCTCATCACGGATAAGTTCCGCCGGCGAACCGGCCCCTATCACCTTGCCGTGGTCGATTATATAGGCACTATCCACCACCTCCAGTGTCCTCTCGACATTATGGTCGGTAATAAGAATACTCACCCCCGAAGCAACAAGTCGGCGGATTTCATGCTGCAAATCCTCAACGGCAATAGGGTCAACGCCGCTAAAAGGCTCATCCAATAAAATCAGCGAAGGATTGGTTACCATAGCGCGGGCAATTTCCAATTTCCTTCGTTCGCCGCCTGATAAAAACCTGCCCTGACTGCCGGCGACCTCGCCCAGACCGAAACGCTCGATAAGCCTGGCTGCCCTTCGGTTGCGCTCGGCGGTGGTAATAGACATCGTCTCCAGAACCGCATAGAGGTTGTCCCTGACGCTGAGTCGCTGAAAGATGCTCGGCTCCTGTGAGAGATAACCAATCCCCAGACGCGCCCGTCTGTACATCTGCAGCTTTGTAATATCCCTGCCCTCAAAAACCACCGAGCCGTTGTTGGGAGCAATCATCCCCATAATCATTCTAAAAGTGGTTGTTTTGCCGGCTCCATTTCTGCCCAGCAGACCAACGATGCAGCGTTGTGCCATCGTAATGGAGACCTCATCAACAACGGCCCTGCCGGAATATTTCTTTACCAGCCCGCGAGTTTCAAGAAGAGTCATATCCACCATTTTCACTTCTCGTATTGTCTATTGCGTATTATCTTTGCGGTATTATAACAATACAAACGCCCAAAGCAAATAAATAGCGTATAACAGAAAACGCCCCGCCAAATTTACCAAACAGCCATTCGCACCCCCGTCAAAATGACTAAAAACAGACGTTTTTACAAATGCTCATAAATATTCTGGAATTTCCGCAGGCTTTTTGCTATTAAGTAGTCTTTTGTGTAAGAAAAACCGGCGTTCTCTTGATTAAAGGCAAGATATGTTTGCGGTAATAAGTGACATACATTCGAACCTTGAAGCCATAAATACGGTCTTAAAGGACATTGAAAAACGAGGCATAAAAACAATATATTGCCTTGGCGACGTTATCGGCTATGGCCCGAACCCAAAACAATGCCTTGACCTGATTATAGAAAAAACCGAATGGTGCGTTATGGGCAACCACGATTATGCGACCCTTTATGAGCCGACAAACTTTAACTACTCTGCAGAACAGGCAAGTTTCTGGACGCGCGAAATCCTCGAAAATGAAAACGAAAAAGAGCAGTGTAATAAACGCTGGCGCTTTCTGGGCGAGCTGCCGATGAAACAGACACTAAAGGCAAAACTCCAGACAGACACAACTATACCAATAGATTTTGTTCACGCAAGCCCGAGAAAACCGATTAACGAGTATATCTTCCCCGATGACGTTTACAGCAATCCAATCAAGGTTCGGCTTATGTTCGAACACGTCCAGCATATTTGCTTTGTTGGCCATACGCATCTGCCGGGTGTCTTTCTCGATGAGCCGGACTTCTACCTGCCCGAAGAGTTAGGCGATGTCTATCCGATTATCCCCGGAGAAAAAGCCATTATCAATATCGGCTCAGTCGGACAGCCAAGAGACAGAGACAACCGCTCAAGCTACGTATATGTCGAAGACAACGAGGTCCATTTTGTCCGGCTGGAATATGATTTTCAAACCACAATAGAAAAAATAAATGCCATTGAAGAACTGGACAACTTCCACGCCGAACGGCTCAGAGACGGAAGATAACGTAATTGCTTTATAATTATTGATTGTTGATTGAAAACAAAATATTAAAATCGCTTATCAATGTTTTTTCGGCATAGGATGATAAATATGAGATACCTTTTTGCTCTGGTCATAACCGGCTTTGTTATTTTTTGCGGGCTTCTTGTAGCAAAATCAGGCCTGTTTGTCTCCGCCGACAACAACCCAACTGCAGAACAAACCCCTTTTATTCTCCTGCAAAATACAACGACCGATGAAAAACCGGATACCGCAAAAGAATTCTCCGAGCAAAACGCACAATTAAAAGCGGCTGATTTTGTCACTTTTGACGCCGAGCACTCCGAAGAAACCACCGTTATGCTCGGTGCCCCCGACCCAAAAACAGAAAACGCCGATGCCGGCTATAAATTTCAACTGGAATTAAGTTCAAAAGGCGCTTCTATCAGCAAAGCAACCTTCAGCAATGGGCTCGATTATAGCGACAAAGCGACCGGGTTTGACGACCGCGATTACAAAGACCCACAGCCATTGGTTATACTTTCACCGCTGCTGTGGGCCGATGGAAGCGAAATTCTGTCAATGGCAAACAAAGAGCTCATATTTGTCGAGCAGAATCTTCAATTACGACTGAATGAACTGCACTGGAAGAGCTACGAAGTTGAGTATTCTTCGGACGGCTCTCAAACGGCACGCTTCGAGGCCGTTATTACAGCCGGAGATACCGACGAGCCGGTTATGAAATTAACTAAAACCTATCAGGTGTTTCCCGCCAGCTATATGCTGAACTGCAGCATAACCGTCGAAAATCTTGCAGAAACCGAACAAAAAGTCCGCCTCAATTTAGCCGGGCCCATCGGTACCGGCAGAGAAGGAATCAGAACCGATATGAGAAGGGCCATCGCCTGCTATAGAAATTCGAAGGGCCAAATTACCACTAAAGGAACAAGACTAAAATTCAGTGCCAAAATGCTCCGCAGGTCAAACGGCCTGGACAAAAGACCACTTGCAAAACCCGGCAACAAATTCCTTTGGGCCGCTGCAGTCAATAAATACTTCGCCGCTATTCTGGTACCTCTGCCGGACGAGGGCAAGAACTATTGCGACTGGATAAGAGACAAAACAGGCACATTCTACAACCCTGATAGAGACCAGCGCGCCGACAGCGGTGATGAGACCGTCTCAGTGGACCTGAAACTTTTGGCCACAAAACTCTCGCCTGCAGGACAGACAAACAACACCAAAACATATAATTTCCATCTCTATCTCGGCCCTAAAGACAAACGTCTTTTCGACAAGAATAAGCTGTACAAAAATCTGGGGTTTGTCCATACAATAGATTTTCTCGCCTGCTGTTGTCCTGCGGCCATCATAAAGCCGCTTGCCTTCGGAATTTTGTCCCTTATGGAATGGATGTACGGCTTTATCGGCAATTACGGCATCGTCATTATTATATTAGTGTTCCTGGTCCGAATCATTCTCCATCCGCTCAGCAAAAAGAGTCAGGTCTCGATGAACAAATTCTCCCGGATTCTAAGTGCGCCGGAAGTCCAGGAAATACGAAAGAAATATGCAAAAAATAAAACGGAAATGAACAAACGCATATTGGCCTTTCAAAAGGAAAGGGGCGTATCGCCCACAACTCCGATTATGGGAATGCTGCCGATGTTCGTACAGATGCCTCTTTGGATTGCTTTATGGAGTGCGGTGTACGCCAGCATTTCGCTTCGCGGTGCCGCATTTCTGCCGTTCTGGATTACCGACCTGTCGGCGCCCGATGCCCTGGTTAGATTCGGCGAGCCAATAATCGTCCCGCTGCTGAAGTGGAAAATAGAGTCGTTTAACCTGCTGCCGATTCTGATGGGTGTGGCTTTTTATCTGCAGCAAAAACTCATGCCCAAACAGGCAGCGGCAAACCCACAGGCCGCTCAGCAGCAGAAAATGATGATGATTATGATGCCTATTATGTTTCCCCTGATGCTGTATAAGGGACCATCGGGAGTAAATCTCTATATTATGTCCAGCGTCTTTGCCGGCGTTTTCGAGCAGTACTTCATCCGAAAGCATATCCAGGAAAAAGAACAGGAACAGGCAACGGGTATGGTTGCCGCAACGAGCAAAACCGGAGGAAAAGTCAAAAAGAAAAAACCAAAACCATTCTACAAAACGCATTGATTCGTCCGGATGGGAGAATCGTTGACATCTGAAAATCAACGCACAATGTTATTGCACTAACAAATATGGAGGAAAACCTAAATGTATGAGCTTACCGACACTGTAGTAGCGGTTAGTTCTCCGAGTTCAGGTGCAAGGTCGCTTGTCCGTATAAGCGGGCCTGAGGTCCCAAATACAATCCGGCAGATATTCGAACCTCATCCGGCCGCAACAGCCGGCCTTTTTTCAGGCACAATCGCCATCGACACCGAGCTTAAAATCGATGCACTGCTGTATCTTTTCTCGGCCCCACGCTCCTATACCGGTGAGCATCTCGCCGAAATACACCTCCATACAAACCCATCCGTCACTGAGGCCCTTATCGACAAATTGTTATCGGGTACTGTCGCACCGGTACGGGCCGCAGGGCCGGGTGAATTTACCGCAAGAGCTTACCTTAACGGCAAAATCGACCTGGCACAGGCCGAAGCCGTAAACGAAATCATTACAAGCTCAAACAAACTACAATTAGCCGCCGCAGAAAAACTATTGGCCGGGCGATTGGCTCAAACAACATCCAAAATCCGCTCCGACATAATGGATTCTCTAAGCCTGCTTGAAGCAGCTCTTGATTTCAGCCAGCACGATATCGAATTTATCTCCCGCCCGCAAGCCGTCCAGAAACTTGAGCAAATACTAAGCGCGCTTGATAAGCTGCTCACTTCCAGCATAAGCTATGAGTCAATGGTTGATTTGCCCGCAGTTGGAATTGCAGGCCTGCCAAACGCCGGAAAGAGCAGTCTCCTCAACAGACTGCTCGGCAGGCAAAGAAGCATCGTCTCGGCCCAGCTCAAGACCACCCGTGACGTCCTGACCGGCGTCCTGACATTGGCCGGCTGCCGGTGCGTATTGTTCGACTGCGCAGGACTGATAATCGCGCCGGACAATATCCTCGATAAACTCGCCCAGCAGGCGGCTACCGAAGCTCTCAAAAACGCCTGCATCGTCATACTCTGTGTTGATATATCAAAATCAGACTTTGCCCGCGACATTGCAGCGCTCAAACTAATCGAGTCGAAAACTTTGATAGCGGTTGCTGCCAAATCGGATTTGCTCAGCGAAGACAAACTCAGTGAACGCCTTGCCGGAGTAAACAAATTGTTTGGTACCGATTTTTTACCGATAAGTTCAAAGACCGGCCTCGGCATAGAAACACTGCGAAAGAAAATAGACAAGAAACTAATCGAAGAAACCACAGGTCAGCCCATATCGGCTGATTCTGAGTTTTCACAAGTGGCCGAAACTGGAGTCTCCGCACTTACCAGCCGGCACAAACAGGCCGTCACAGAGGCAATCGAGAATATAAAAGAGGCCGTCAACGAAGTAAACGCCGACAATGATGAGGTCGCCGCAATGATGCTGAGGGCCGCTTACCACGCAATCTCAAATATCGAGCAGCAGAATATCGATGAGCAGATACTCGAAAATATATTTGGCCGTTTCTGTATAGGTAAATAAAATCTCTAACAGTAAGACAAAAATATGATATACATCAAGAGTAAAAACAAACAAACACCTGCGGCGGGCTTTAGTCTCATAGAGCTGCTCGTCGTCATTGCGATTATCGCACTGCTGCTCTCGATACTGACCCCGGCACTTAGAAAAGCCAAAGCTATGGCGATGCAGGTCACTTGCGCACACAACCTGAAACAAATCGACCTGGCCATAAACCTCTACCTGGATTCAAACAATGAGACTTACCCCTGTGCCGATGACCCCGTCTCGTCGTCACCATTTTACTGTCTGTGGATGGGTCGCGGCTGGCGCCGATTCGTCGAGCCGTACCTGGGCGGCAATACCGATGCGAATAATCCTTCCGTCCTCTTCTGTCCGCAGGACCGAGTAGCACCACAAATATACGAATCCACCAGCTATGCCTACTCAATGGCTTTCTATCACAGCCCGCAGCAAATTGATGCTATGAACGATAAAAGCTGCACCTGGTCAAGCTTCCCCCCGGACGTCCCCTCTATTCCGCAGCGAAGTACGGACGTAGCCAGGCCGTCAGGAAAAATTCTCATCGGAGAATGGCTCAGCAATCACACACCCATAAAAGGCGATGACCCCGGATGGTGGGGCTGGGAAGGGCAGCGAAACTACCTCTTCGCCGATGGACAAATCCGCCCACTCAAGGCCGAAGACATTCGACCCGCAAACGATGGCTTCCCCGATGTCAACCTGACAAAAAACGGCATAAAGGGTATAGACTGGCCGCGTTAAACAGACCATCTTCCGCCTTGTTCATATCTGTATAG
>CAYXPG010000069.1:0-9470 GCA_964467205.1 uncultured Pirellulales bacterium
AACATCAAAAGATAAGATCAAGGTGCATATTGCTCCAGGCAGCGGTCATTGTATGATTATCGAACCAGAGTGAAACAGAGCATGCCCCCAGCGGAGCCGGGGACTAACCGAGATAGAATCGCCAATAAATTGGCGAAGTAAAATGCATTTTGGGATTAAATCCCAAAATTATCATGAATAACTATATCCTTAAGGGCAATAAATTCCCTCGACGGGTATTGCAACTTATTGTTTAATAAGTACCTGGCGCGAGCATCCGGCTTCGCCAGAGATTTGGCCGCGACAAGTGGGAAATTTCAATCGTGAGCACTATATTACACAAAGCAATGAGAAGCAGGCAATTATTATCAGGTTAAAAGGACGGTATGGACATTAAACACAAATACAATATGAGATACCTCTGGACCATTTGCTTAGTTGCGACAATGGGCGGTCTTCTGTTCGGCTATGATTGGGTCGTAATCGGCGGAGCAAAACCATTTTTCATCAGGTTCTTCGGTTTGGGAGACGATCTGACTAAGGTCGGATGGGCTATGAGCAGCGCTCTGATTGGATGCCTTGCCGGTTCTGTTATCTCAGGAGTACTGAGTGACAAATTCGGTCGGAAACGCCTTTTGATTACCTCCGGCCTGCTTTTCATCGTCTCGGCGATAGGTACCGGTCTGGCAAATTCCTTTACCGTTTTTGTAACTTACAGACTTTTAGGAGGAATTGGTATCGGCCTGGCATCGAACTTATCACCTATGTACATTGCAGAACTTTCACCTGCGGAAATGCGAGGCAGGTTTGTTTCCATTAACCAGCTTGCTATTGTTATCGGCGTCGTTACTGCACAGATAGTAAACTGGGCAATAGCAAGAAATATGCCTGCAAACTTTACGGAACATCAGATACTCGAGTCCTGGTATGGCAGGGTCGGCTGGCGATGGATGTTTATTGCTGAAGCCCTGCCGGCCTCCTTGTTTTTCGTTTTAATGTTTATAGTACCGGAAAGTCCTCGCTGGCTAATCAAAAATGCCAAAGATAAATTGGCAGAAAAGATATTCGGCAAAATAGGCGGCGCCGAATATGCAAGCTTTGAGGTTGATGATATCAAAAATACACTGGCTAATGAAATCCAGCGTGTGAACTTCAAAGACCTGTTTGAGCCGAGACTGCTGAAAATCATCAGCATAGGGGTCATCCTCGCAGCTTTACAGCAGTGGTGTGGAATTAATGTAATTTTCTACTATGCAGAAGATATCTTTAAGGCAGCGGGGTACAACATAAGCTCAATTATGCTCAACATCGTCGCCACCGGCATAGTCAGTTTCATTTTTACGTTTGTAGCTATAGGTACGGTGGATCTTTTTGGGCGCAAAAAACTGATGCTAATCGGCTCAGCAAGCCTGGTCGTTCTATATGCTATGATAGGCGCCTGCTACCACTTCGAGAGCAAAGGTTTTCACGTATTAATACTGGTCCTGGCCGCCATGGCATGCTATTCTTTTTCGCTTGCGCCGATTACCTGGGTGCTTCTGTCAGAATTGTTCCCCAACAGGATTCGCGGTGCAGCTATGTCAATATCGGTTTTTACATTATGGCTGACATGTTGGGCACTTGCTCAGGTTTTTCCGGTGATGAATGACAAGATTGGTGCAGCAGGCAGTTTCTGGGCTTTTGGAGTTATCTGTTTACTTGGTTTTTTCTATATCCTTAAGTTCCTGCCTGAGACCAAACAAAAAACTCTGGAAGAAATCGAAAAGGAACTTGTCGATTAACGGTAATGTTAATTAATGGTGTAGATACAAATGAAGCATAAACATAATTTGATGATTATTTTTGCTATGCTGTTTTTATTTATTATTGTCGGTTGCGGCCCTACCGGCCAAACATGGTGATGTGATACTACACAAAATTATATTATAAAAGAGGCTTAGCGATTAGAAGGCGGTTAATATCATGAAACAGAATTATAACAACATATACAGACCTATAACTCATAGGGAAATGTAAGTTAAGAAAACCCATCATGAATCCGGAACCTAAATCGGAATTTAAACAAAAAACTAAAAAATTCTAAATCAAGGAGAAAAAAAAGGATGAATAAGTTGAACCTCATAGAAGCAGTATTTTGCCTTTTAATTTCAGCTTTCATTTGCGGTTGCAGTAATAATGCAGCAACCCCGCAATACGAACTATCGAAGAAAGACCTGGTTGATTTCGTAAACACCAGATACCAGGCCTATTTCCATATCAATATGTGTACCTTCAAAAATTTAAATTCCCCCAAAAAAATTTATCACCGCACCGATGGTAACGAACCACCAACCATGTGGAACCCTACCGGCATGGATTGTGAACAATGGGCAGATGCCGTCATCGCTGCAAGAATGACCGGCGGTTGGCTCACAACTAAACATCACGGCGGTTTTTGCCTCTGGGACAGTAAATACACCGACTTCGACGTCGCTTCATCAAACGTCAAAACCGATGTCGTTAAACTCTTCGTCGAGGCCTTCCGCAAAAAAGGCCTGAAAGTCGGCCTGTATTATTCAATACTCGACTACCACCACGGAATCGTAAACGGAAAAGTGTCAAAAGAAGAGATAGAATTCCTGAAAAACCAGATTACTGAGCTCCTCACCAATTACGGCCCCATCGACTACATTAATTTTGACGGCTGGTCAACCTGGCCAACCACCCCCACTTTTGATGATATCCCCTATTATGAATTGTTCAAAGCCGTCAAGGCCGCACAGCCCAACTGCCTTATCATCAGCCACGTTTACGAATCAAACCTTGCACATACCGACATCCCATTCACTGACGCCGGCAGCAGGTCTTATCCCCTTCATCCAGACTACATGAGACCTGCCGGCTCATCGCATCAAAGTCAAACCGGCTGGTTCTGGAATAAGAAGTATCGCGTCAAAAGAAGTGTCAAATTCATTTTAAAGAATCTGAACAGCTACAATTCTCACAATGCCGTTTACATTTTAAATCTCGGCCCAGGACCCGACGGAAGAATACAGGACGACGCTATTGAGCGCGTCAAGGAAGTCGCAGCAGTCTGGAGGAGACCTGCCGACCTGAAACTATCCGACATTGGCGACAACTGGGGATACATGTATGACGTCAACAAGAACCTGGCTTTCCTAAAACCCGTCACGCAATCCAGCACCCACAAATTCATCCTTGACAGACGCGCCTATCCTCGCGCCGAAATCGCTATCGACGGCGTCACAGAAGGAAATCTGAAAATGGAACAGACCTCTTACACCAAAGAGGAATCTCAGCCATGGTGGCAGGTTGACCTCGTTGACCTTTGTGATATTGACAAGATAACCATTTACAACAGAACCGATGCCGAGATGGATCGGCTTAGCGACTATAATGTTTACGTTTTAGGCGCCGACGGCAAAAAAGTCTGGTCGAGCCATCAAACAACATTTCCAAATCCATCAGTTACTTTAAGCACCGGCTGCGTCACTGGGAGATTCGTGAAGATTCAACTGACCGGCAAAAGCTATTTGCACCTGGCCGAGGTCATCGTAGAAGGAAAACCTTCTGCTAAATAACCTCACACTGAAAATACCATATATGCTGTTATAAAAAAGCCTCTCGATTATTTCGAGGGGCTTTTTTTTACCCATTTATCGCTACCTGCCGCTCCGTATCCTGGGCGAAGGTGGTCCGGGCATCAAAATCCTTTAGTCATACCTGTGATAATCAAAAACCGGAGCGTTGACACTTTTCCGCCAGGCCTTCATTTCGGCTATGAGCTCATCGCGTTTAGCCGGCATAGAATTGGCAAGATTTGTTGTTTCGGACAGGTCATTTTTCAGATCATATAATTCATAACCAGCAGCCTGTTTGTTGTCAGGGCCTGTATAGAACTTTTCTATTATTTTATAGTTTCCTTTTCTCATCGCCCCATAAGGCAGGCTGACCCAAGGAGGGTTTGTGTTATGAACATAATGAGTTTTTACGGGATAGCGAAGCCAATGCAGACTTCGATCTATTTTACTTTCGGTTTTTTTCATAACCCCGGTCAAACTGACGCCATCTAAAACCCCACACCGGGGATTTATTTTCCCCCCGGCCATTGAAACAAACGTAGGATAAATATCGATTCCAATAACCGGCACATCGCATGAATCGCCCGCCGTTGTCACCCCTTTCCACCTCACAAACATCGGCACCCGTGCCCCCCCTTCGTATGGCATACCTTTAGAATCGCGCATAGGATAGTTGTCCGTTCTTGGAGTCCCGCCGTTGTCACTGAAGAATACCACAATTGTATTATCTGCAATGCCCACCTCATCCAACGTTGACAAAATTCTCCCGACGCTGTCATCGAGATGCTCAGTAAGCCCCGCATACGGTGCGTCATCATGCCGCAGTCCCGGTGTGATCAATGCCTTATATTTAGCCACTTTTTCTGACAGTGCCTGGATAGGTGTATGCACTGCATAATAACAAAAATTCATAAAGAAAGTTTCGCTTTTATGCTCTCTTATATAGCGTACAGCTTTCTCGGTTAGGCAGTCGGTAAGATGCGACCCGGCAGGAAATTGGCCCATATCAGGAACTTTCTTTCCGCCACTGTTACCAAAAGGATAAAAGAAAGAGGCAGGCATACCTTTCTGATTTGAACCGATAGACACATCAAATCCGCGAAGTTCAGGCCTTTGTGAATTGTTGCCGATATGCCACTTACCCAGATGACAAGTAATATAACCAGCTTCTTTCATAGCCTGAGCCAGCGTATATTGACCTGTAAGCTGGTTATTCACTCCGTTATTGATTACGCCTAACCTGGCAGGATATTTTCCGGTCATGATCCCAAGCCTGCTCGGCGCACAAGTAGAATGCGTTGCATAAGCGTTTGTAAACCATAAACTATCAGCCTTGAGCCCGTCTATATTAGGCGTCTGATGCAGATCGCTTCCCATACACCCAAGGTCTGCATAACCCAGATCATCGGCGTGAAGGAAAATAATATTAGGTTTGGCCGGTCCGCCAGCCATATCTATTTTTAACATTTTGGACCCAAAGATTGTTCCTGCCTTTGAGATACTGTCAGGCAAAAAACAGCTTGCGGCGGTGGTGGCGGCTAACTTAAGAAAATCTCGTCTTGAGGACATCATCAAACTCCTGCATTACAAAAAATATATTAAATAGACCCCTTCGGCTGGAAAATTCCGTATTTTTCAATCGGAGAGCATCTTATATTTAGCAACGCAGTGTACCAAAAGGGCTATGCATTATCAAAGGAAAAAGCCGTTGAATAATTCCATCCCCAGCGTTTACTGACAATATCCTCTTTGACAATACCACCAACCGGACAAAACCTTAAAACCCACCCAAAATGTCATCTCTGAAAGCGTGTGTCATGTCAAATATATTTTTAAATCGTTCACCTAATTATCTTTATGGTTTTCACCCAGGTCACCTCTTCGCCGTCAAAGCGACATGAGTTTCTTCCGGCGGCCTGCCGCATTCATTGCGCGGGCCTCAAGGGCTCATGACAAATATCGCTTTTAGACCGCCGTCGGCGAAACCGATTTTGCCTTAGGTTCTTTGTAATCTTCATTTCGTGTTAATACCCAAAAACTCGCCTCAGCAGGGACCCCTTCAAAAAGGAGGATGAATTCCGGGGTTACTTGGAAGAGATTGCAAAGAAGCCGGTGGCGATGCCTAGGCCAGCATATTACTAAATCATAGGCATTGTTAGGTGTTAATTGCGACATCGGCCCTCCTTTATGTTCCTCGGCTGCGCTGCGCTTCGCTCGGAATGACTTTTTTGGATAGTGCGGTGGTTTTTCTTGAGGCAACCTGCTCAACGAATGCCTCGAGGCGCGTGGTGAGGGTGGAATCTTCCTGGCCGTCAAAGCTTAAATTCAAAATCGGCATATTATCGCAGTCGGCACTTAAGCGTCTTGTCTGGCTGCTGACAATCGTTGACGGCATACAGGTAAAAGGCATAACGTTTACGACGCCGCCGATACCGTGGCGATGATATTCGAGCGTTTTGCCAACGCTTAATATCGCTTCTCCTTCGAAAGATTTGTGCAGGTATGGCCCGGCCAGTTCGATAACGTGCTCTACGGGCTCTTCGGCTAATGGGCCGAATCTTTTTTCGAGAGGTTCTGCAAGGGTTCTTTCAATCCTGTGCTGGAAATAGTCCTGAACAATGTTTGTAAAGTAATTTCGGAACTGGCGGCGGCGTTTAGCCATTCGGCCGCGAGTAAAGTTTGTGTAATAGACCCACTCTGCCAAAGATGCCAAATCGCAGGCGGCACCAAGCTCTTCCAGCCGGGCGATTATGCTGCTATTGGCGAAGTGATGGCTTCGGACGTAAATTTCTCCGACAATTCCGATTCTCGGCTTTTGCAGGGTAGTATCAAGTTTGACTTCGGCAAAGTCGTCGCCGATACTGTCCATAAGGCGGCGCAGTTGAGAGATGCTCCGGCGATTTTCAACCGCACTAATCCACCGCTTAAGAGAGGCCTGGTAAATGCGCTGCGTGTGGGCGGTATCGGCGGCATAGGGTCGCAGTCGCAGGATTAACTTCTGCAGCAAATCCACTCCAACAGTAGCCGCCCAGACATTTTTCATAAAAGAGCCTGCGTCAGAACCATTAACGCTTTGGGTCAACTGTCGATAAAAATTGGTGTCCTGATTGGGTGCAATTACGGGGACATTTGGCAGGCCGGCATACTTTAGAATCAGCGAGTGCATACAATTATACATTCCGAACCTGCAGGGGCCGGAACTTCCGGGCATAAAAAAGGCCGATTTTTCGGGGTCAAAATCTTTTGCCTTAGTAACTTCCAGCATCTCACCTGTGGTGACGGCAAACGGTAAACACTCTTTTCCAGTGGTGAATGCCCTGCCTGCCTGAAGTGCTTTCTCGTCTGCGATGGGCATAACCTCGGCGTTTTGGCCGTAAGCCCTAAAGCATGCTGCGACGCCGTACGAGCAATCACTCATATACGGAATGTAAATGGTGCTTCCATCTTTCGTCACATTACAAAGCGGCGCCCTGCCGGGTTTGCCGCTGAGAGTTTGGGCCACGGCAATTTTCATTGCGGCGGCTTGTTTCCTGTCATCGCCGTGGTAATTCTTTAAGCTCTCCAGAAACGCTTCGAGGCGGGTAATAACGCCGGCGTCGGCGGAATGCTCGTCGAGCTCCAGCTGGAGGGAGGGCTTTTTGCCCATTATATCCTTGAAGAAGGTCATCAGGAACGAATCCGGGCCGCAACTAAAGTTCGACATATATATTGCGTAAAGGCGCGGGTCATTTTTTATAATTTCGGCGGCGCGCAGTATCTTCTGGCCGTACGTCCAGTAGATTTCTCTGTGCAGCTTTTCGTCGGTAAGCTCGGCCCGGTCAAAATCAAGCATATCCATAGGTATGACGCGAGCGCCGAGTTCGGCGAGCTTTTTGGGCAGTCTAAGATTTACGCCCTCGTCGCAGCCGTTATACGGCCGGGAAACCAGAACAAAGAGCTTTTCATCAGGGCCGATGTCATCGAGAATTTGTTTGCCTTTTTCCTTCAGGGCGTTTTGAAAATCGTCCTGTGCGGTGAGAGCTTCTTTGACCGCTGCGCGAACTGCAGAAGCAGAAAGGCCTAATTTCTTACCGAGCGAAATGAAACTTTTCGCCAATAATTTATCGCCCTCTCCCAAACGAAGCGGCTCTGTGAGGATTTTCGTTTCGCCTAACTTTCCTGCAAAGGCGGTTTTGGCCTGGTAGGCAAGCGACTGGACATAGGGACATAACTGGTTGTGCTCGTTCTGCGGATAGCTGGCGGTCATCGAGACCACACTCGGCAGAAAGATGTAGTCCACTTTCTTTTTGAGCAGCTCGTTGATATGGCCATAAGCGACTTTGACGGGGAAGCAGGGCTGGGCGGTGACAGATTCGACGCCGCTTCGAATCATACTCTTGTTGGTCCAGCCGGAAAGGACTATCTCAAAACCAAGTGACTTGAAGAACCTCGCAAACAACGGCAAAAGGTCCCAATACAGAAGTGCCATTGGAATGCCAATTGAGGCCTTCGGGGTGGTGCGGTCCCTCTGCTGGTCAGCCAGTCCTGCATACTGGAGCAGTTTTTGTCTGCGGTACTCAAAGGCGCCGAGCTCTTTGGTCTTTTTGTCGCTTTTCTTTATATTATACCTGTCACAACGTGAGCCATAGTACAAGGGTTCGGCCTGCGGCAGCTGCACCTTTTTGATTTCACAGTTATTCGGGCAGTGCTCACAGGTAAACGACTCAACGCTGTATTCGATATGTGCAAGGTTTTCAAAACCTCTAAAGCTGCTTTCGACGGGTCTTTCCATTTCGGCGGCTTTTGTCTTGACATACTCAGCAGCGATGGCAGCTGCGCCGAGGGCGCCGGTTACCTCGTGGTGGTCGGGCACCATAATTGGTTTTCCGACAACTTGTTCGAAAGCAACCCAGACGGCCTTATTGAAGGCGGTGCCTCCCTGAAAGCAGATATTGTCGCCGATTTTGCGTCGGCCGACGACACGGTTGAGGTAATTGGCAACAATGGCGTAACTTAAGCCCGCTACCAGCTCGCTGGTTTGTGCTCCCTGCTGCTGGTAGCTCAGCAGGTCAGACTCCATAAAGACGGTGCAGCGCTCACCCAGTTTTATTGGAGCTTTGCTGCTGAGGGCAAGCTGTTCAAATTCCTTGTTGATATTTATTCCCAGCCGCTGTGCCTGCTCTTCGAGAAATGAGCCGGTACCGGCGGCACAGGCGTGGTTCATTTCAAAGTCAACTACTACGCCGTTTTCCAGAGATATGTATTTGCTGTCCTGGCCTCCGATTTCGAATATGGTATCGACCTTCGGATTGACTATTGCGGTGCCGGCTGCCTGAGCGGTGATTTCGTTTATCACTATGTCTGCACCAATGAAATCGCCTGTAAGGTATCTGCCTGAGCCGGTGGTTGCAGCCCCCAGAATATTTACCTTTCCAACGACTTTTTTGCCACCGAGCTGAATACCTTCTCTTACGGCCTCGAGAGGTTTTCCTGCAGTCATCAATTATGCCTTGGCGAGCACCCGCTTGTGCTCATCCATAACCACAATATTCGTGCTCAGCGAGCCGACATCGACACCCAGGTATGCATCAATCGGCTGGGTCGCTTCTGTGAGCAGATGTTCGTAAACAGGGCTTTCGGGCGGAGGCAGAATGGGCTTTTTCAAACGCTCTCTTCGCGGGGCACTTTGCAAAGCGGAACCTCTTTGCGCGAGATAAATGTCGATTTTGTCAAGCTGGATTTGTCCGTCGCCTTGATTAGAAGCCTTTCTTTTTGCGAGCAGGACGGCCCCGATAGCGCCGGTAAAAAAGTGTTTCTCCGGCACGAGCAGCCGGCCTTGTGGCAGGTCAGAGACCTGTTCGAGCGCCCTGACGACGCCGATATTGGCCGCCACACCGCCTGTGAAGATAATTGGTTTTAAAAACTCTCTGC
>CAYXPG010000070.1:0-7536 GCA_964467205.1 uncultured Pirellulales bacterium
CCGGTAGTTGAGTTAATCGTCATTCCGGCCGGATATGTGGTCAGCGTGTATGTCGGCGGCGGATAACCGGAGGAATCCACATCATAGCTGTAAAGCTCGCCTACCGTGCCAACGGTAACCGGTGTTGATGTAATCACCGGAGGTGTCGGCGTCGGCGGGACTGTCAGCCCCTTGATGCAAACATTGGTATTCTCATAGCCACTGTAGGTTGTGATATCTGTGAATGTTCCTCCAGCGGAGCTTACGTAACTTTCCCCCGGATTGGCAGTGGCGCCTGAGGCATAACCTGGGTAGTCCCATTCTATAGGAATGGGGTATATGTATCCAGTCGTTGTGAACTTGACAACAATTGAGAAATCATCGCCATCTGTCAGTTCGATTGTCAAAGGCAGTGAAATTGTATGGTAGCCTGAATTGGTAAGCGTGCCGGAAGTAGAGCCCAGCAGGTTGGAAAATGCGCTGCCATCGAAGTCATCATAAATATAGATTTCGTAGGAAACGTTATCATCGACGGCATATAAAGCAACGGAGTTGAGGTCTTCGTCTGCGGTGGGGGTGAAGACATTGGCGGCCCAGGCTGTCGAAGAACTAAATCCTACTGAGTTTGTCCATCCCAGCGGGTCATATTGGTAATTGGTGGCATATGAGGAAGTTGGTACGGCATCGCAGTAAGCCACCGCGTACTGCACGCCCTTGGTGTCATAGTAAGAAATCCAGAAAAACCCGTTGTCTCCCCAGTCGGCCCCCCAACTGTTCTTGATGAGCCAGGCGCCGTCTCCCGGTGCTCCCGGCACGGTCTTGTTATCGTCCCAGCCGATAACTGTTACGGCGTGGTTGCCGACCTCGGTGCCGGCATAGTAATATGTGTACTCGCAAGGGTCATAAGAGGCGTCTTCATAGTACATACTAACATACATTCCGCCGTAGGTCATAATTGCGTTTTTGATGTCACTATCCGCGAAAAACCACAGTGTACTTTTGAAGTATTTTTGGGTCGGCCCACCCGGAGAAGGCCTGTCGTCCCAGTCGTGATATGAGTCGTCCGACTCATCGACAGGACCCGACCACCGAGCCAGGTAAGCCGTGCTTATATCTGCATTCCCCCCTTCGCATGGACCCCAGTCAAAGCCGTGATAGTTCTTCAGATGGTTTTCGGAAAAGTCCCGGGTCTCAGCCTCGTTCTTCAGCAGCCAGCTTTCCAACGAACCGTACGAGCCGAAAGCCCAGCAGGAGCCGCAGTTGCCCTGGTTCCTGACAGCGGTAACGTGTCCTGATGACCTCAGGTCATAGCTTGATGGCGGCTCACTAAGCAGCCGTTGGCCCGATTCTGCCTGAGATAGCAGATGAGAGCGGTCGAACGGGGAAGGAATGTGGCCTAAGGCGTGGCCTTGCTCGTCATACGCTGCAAAGCCAAACGTTGCTATCTCCATCTGAGAGGTAATAAGATCAGGATTGACGGGCGCGGCGCTGACCGGCGGCGGCTCCAACGGCTCAGCCCATACCGCACCAGCCTGCACTAATACACACAGACAACCCAAAAATAGCGGGAATATGCGTTTGAGGAACCCACTGTATCCTACTGAACAGTTTATAATTGTTCTGCGCCTCAAAGTTCTCGTCTCGCAGGGTCTGCTCCCCCGAATCATTCTTTCTTTACGATACAGCCGTTGTTTGTCCAAACTGGCTTCAGGCAAACTGATGATTCGGCATTTTCAACTCTCAGGTTTGCAACGTGCAAGATATAAAACAACTGAGTTTTTTGGGGTGGAGCCTGATAGGGGAGCGAAAAAGAGCTTCCACCGTGCTCCTCCAAGCCTACGGACAAAAATAGCTTATGATATTCACGTACCTTTGTCAACAAGATTATAGAAAATTTGCTCATTTTGTCACCGACTATCACGCAATTTTGACGAAATACAGCGAGAAGTAACTTGAAGATTAGTGGTTTATGCATTTGCAGTTAATGGCGTATGATTGCTGTTATAATGACAAAATTGTGATAGATTCTATCCATTACCGGTCAGAGATAAACCACAGGTTAGCTCCCAAGGTACTCCCACTTGTCAAGAGCAAAAAACTGGTTGTCTAAGGTGCTAAGCTGTTGCAAGGCGAAAAAGCGTTGGCAAAACTGCTGTCCGGTATTATACTGTGAAAGTAAAAATAACAGAGGTGGCTTTGGAAGTTCCAGTAAAAAATCATATTGAGTCGCCAGAACTCAATAAAGGGCGTTTTGGCAACTCTATCGGCTTAACCAGAATCCAGAAGCTTATCTGCGAAAGGATGCTGGAATCGAAAGCCAATAAGCCCTGCTTCTACCTCGAATCAAGGGCGGACGTTACAGAAATGATGAAACTTCGACCTGAACTGCGCAAATCCTTTGGTGTCAAAATAACAACAAACGCCTTTTATATTCGTTCGCTGGCACTGGCGGTGAAGAAATATCCCCTGATGACAGGCAAGCTCGAAGGTAACAATATCAGGATAGCCGATTCGATTAACGTAGGCTTTGCGGTCAATGCCCCCCAGGGACCTGTTGTGCCGGTGATAAAAGAAGCAGACAAAAAAAGCCTGGTCGAAATCGCAAAACTGGAAAAGGTACTGACCGAAAAAGGACGCAGTAATAAACTGTCGCTTGTTGAGATGGAAGGAGAAACAATAGCCTTAAGCAATCTCGGCGCCTACGATATAGATTCCTTTTTTGGAATAGTGCCGCCGCCGGCCAGTACCATTCTGGCGGTCGGGAATACAATTCCAACGGTTCTGCCACAAAACGGCAAGGTGGTGGTGCGGAAAATGGTAACTCTGGCTTTAGCTGTTGACAATCGAGTTATAAATGAAGTCTATGCGGCAAAGTTTCTAAGCCGCATCACAGAGCAACTGTCAAATCCTGACAGGCTGACAAAAGAACTATAAACAGAAGCAACTTTCTGTCAGAGAGATTCCGGCTCTTGTCGGTTTTGTTCGGATGGTGTTTGTGTGAATTCCGAGGGGTGGGTTTGTGAATCAGACTGCGGGATTGGCCTGATTTCGATGGGGGGCGTGGCTGCCTCTTCCTCAGTGACAGTTTCCGGTTCAGGTTGAATCTGCGGCTGCAATGGCGCGTGTATGAATTCGGCTACTTTCCGGTAATCCTCGGCACCATGACAATTTTGCTCATACTCAAAGATTGTTTTGCCGTAACTTGGGGCTTCCGCAAGCTTGATATTGGTTCTGATATAAGTAGGTAAAATCTGTGCCTGTGCCCAGGGACAATCAGTTCCGCGTGCATTATCAAAAAACTGTTGTATATCAGCACGGACTTCACTGGGAAGTGAAGCCCTGCTGTCGAACATACAAAGCAAAATCCATTTTACCTTTAGAAGAGGGTTGATTCTTTTGTTGACCAGGCCGACGGTCTGGAGGAGTTTTCCAAGGCCCTGCAGCGCGAGAAAATGCGGCTGAAGCGGTATTAAAACTTCATCGACGGCAGCAAGGGCATTGAGTGTGAGCAGTCCCAGCGAAGGGGCGCAATCAATCATAGCATAATCGAAGTTGTCCTGAGCAGCTCTGAGGGCCTCTCGCAAGATGGTTTCCCTGCCGACGACGCTGACCAGCTCGCTCTCGGCGCCGACGAGGTTAATATCAGCCGGCAGGAGCCAAAGATTAGGCCTTACAAGCATAATTTCCTGTTCAAATCCGGCTGACTGAGTGAGGACTTTATATGAGCCGGAGCCGGCGGTTTGAGGGGCAACTCCGAGATGTATCGTCAGATGCGACTGAGGGTCCAAATCAAGAACAACCACTTTCAAGCCCATCTCAGCAAGGGCTGCGGCGATATTTGCTACCGTAGTGGTTTTTCCAACCCCACCTTTTTGGTTTAAGACCGCAATTGTTCTCATACCTGATTCTCGCAGAGGGCACACCAAATGCGATTTATCGCGTTTGGGGACCCTCGTTAGTTACCGGCGATTCGTTATTCGATTGAGCGGCGGTAATTTTTTTTAAGACGGCATCAAGCACTCCGTTAACAAAGGCCGGCGACTGAGCGGTGCTGAATTTTTTGGCAAGCTCGATAGCCTCGTTTATGACAACTTTCGGCGGTATATCAGGACAGAACTTTAACTGATAAACCGACAATCTCAAAATACTTTTGTCAACGAAAGAAAGCCGGGATAATCCCCACTTTATTGTTGAGGCGACAATCAGTTCGTCACACCTGGCCAAATTTTCCCATACACCTCTGCTCCAATCCAGGGCAAGTTTGCGGACAAAATCGTCGGATTCATTTTCTATGAAGAACTCACCCAAACGCTCTAAGAGCTCCGGGCCCTGCGCATCGAGCTGGTATAATCCCTGCATTGCCAGTTCTCTGGCCCTTGTTCTTTTGTCCACCTGCCGGCCCTTTTTACATTGACTATCGATTATTGATTATTAGCAGGTATTATTAATTTTCAAATAGTGCGCCTAAATCTGTTCCAGTACATCGATTGTTTCCATCGCGGTCATTGCCGCATCGGCGCCGGCGTTGCCCATCTTCGTACCGGCCCTGTCAACGGCCTGCTCAAGTGTCTCACAGGTTAAGACGCCGAAAATCGCGGGGGTTGGAGAATCATAATTGATTTGCCCAATGCCCCTGACTAACTGCTGACAGACATAATCGTAGTGAGAGGTCTGGCCGCGTATGACCGCACCAAGACAAAGAACGGCTGCGTATTTGCCGCTCTGGGCAAGTTTCTTTGCTGCAATGGTAATTTCACACGCTCCGGGAACCCACACTACAGATATTTGCTCATCAGAAGCGCCATGACGAGTGAGACAATCAACGGCACCGGCAAGCAATCTGGCACTGATGAATTCGTTGAACCTGCTGACCACAATAGCGTAACTGCCTTTTCCAGCAGCTAATCGGCCTTTAATTTCTTTAACCATATCTTCCGCTCTCCAAAAACAAACATATCGGTTCATAAACGAAGCTGCGGTTATCCTATCAAGCTCGGTCCGGCAGCGATGCATTATAAGACTAAATGCTGCCGCTTTCCAGAAAAACAATGCCGCAGCAAAAGAGTTTCAACTCAGGCTGCTTTGTCGCTGGAAGCTAACCTAAGCAATTTTAAGAGCTTACAATTCAAATTGCCAGCAAAATTTTTGCTTAAGACAAAAAGCCTTTTTGCCGGGGAAAAACAGCTAACTCGATAATAGTTTATTGGCGATAACGCGATTGGAGGAGCGTGGTCGGCTGAGCTAAAGAAAAATTGATGTGCGATTATGCCATTCGAAGATATGATATTCGGCTCCTATGACAAAGCCGAGCACAATGCCCGGCGAGCTCATGAACTTTATGAAGACGGCAAAATATCACAGGCACTGCTGGAGCTGGAAGCGGCTCTGGAGATAAGCCCGTCAAACAGTGCCTGGCATTTCGATAAGGCCCTTGCCCTGGATGCAATCAATCGCTTCGAAGAGGCAATAGCCGAATATGAAACCGCCCTTGAGCTAAATCCCGATGACCCTGATATATTAAACTCGTTAGGCATCGATTATACCCGTACGGGACAATATGATTTGGCCATCAGTACTTTCGAGCATATTCAGGAGCTTGCCCCGACTTTTGAGCCCTGTTACTGTAATCGGATAATTGCCTATACGGAAATGGAACAACACAGTCTGGCTGAAGAGATGTTTTATCTTGCCCAGCAGATAAAGCCTGACTGCGCACTTTGCTACTACAATATCGGCAATAGTTTATTCATTCGGGGCCAATACGAAAAAGCTATCCACTGCTGGCAAAAGACAGCCAAGCTCGAACCGACTCATCCCCAAATCAATTACCGAATAGCTCAGGCATACTGGGCCGACGGCGGCGGCGAACGCAGCCGTGAGTATTTTCTGGCGGAGCTGCGCACAAATCCCGGCGATGTCGATGTTATTCTCGATTTCGGACTGTTTCTGCTCGAAGTCGGTGATATTGAGTCCGCAAAAGAAAAATTTAACAGGATACTTGATTTCAAACCGGATTCTGCGGTCGCATCATTTTATCTTGGTGAAATTGCTCTCGACAATAATGATTATGAACAGGCGGTAAAACTGTTCAACGAAGCACTGGAAAAGGATAGTACCCTGGCAGGGCCGCGGTACCGACTGGCCCAGTGCACTTTAAGAAGAGGATGGGAGAAGGAGACAAAAGCCTATCTGGTTTCGGAGGTGGAACGTGAAGTGGGCAATGCCCAAGTACTGGCCTCAATGGCCTCGATGTTCCTGAGAATTGGTGAGCCGGATTACGCAACGGCCTGTTTACTTAAGGCTCTCGATATAGATAACGCCAGTGCCGATGCATATTATTACCTTGGATTTATCCAGGCGTCAAAAAAACGATACGAGGAAGCAGCGGAGTTTTTCGGCCATACGCTTGACATTAAGCCTGAGCACGTTTTGGCCCTGCGGGATTCCGCCATTGTCTCTGTGGCAATGGGCAAATTAAACGATGCTGTCGAAAAGATAAAAAAGGCGCGGCTTCCAGCCGGTAACGACCCACAACTAAAATCGCTTGAGCGCAAACTTCGGCTGATTCAGGAAACAGAACGAATTGGGGACTTTCTTTGCCGATTCAAGCCTCGATTTATCTCGCATCTTCTATCTCGTATCTGGCATCTGGCGTCACGCTTAGCCCATCACGGTTGACGCTATTAGCATTCAGAGCCAAAGCCGACTCAATTTACAATAAGTCTCGAATTATTAGCACTTTCGCCAAGTCCGGCAATAAAAATAGCTTGGCCCTGACATTCTTAAATCTTTTAGTTTTGAGTTGGGAGTTTTTGGGGAGGGGCCGCAGATTGCGCAGAAAAAAACTACTTTATTTTCAAAGAGGCGATTGGGTTTTGATTGTTGTAAACAGAATGGAAAATGGCTGTGGAGTGCTTAAAGTAAGACTATTTTCCCTGCCTACTTATATCTTCCTGTGATGTCGTAAATCGCTGCTGAAGAATCCGGATGTGCCGAAAAACCGGCAATCTGGCAGTGCGGCATGGTTGGATTATGAAGTTTTATCTGCCGGTACGGTATATCGGCACCGCTGTTCGACACGGATGAAAATAATTAATATGCAAATTCTTCCCACTGTATTAGTCCGGCGAAAATAGTTCCGTTTCCTTTTGGGAGACCCGGCGGCTGGGTATCTACAGTCCTGACCCTTTCATCATAAGTAATCTGCATCTGATAGTGTCTGATACTGTCAATTTCGCCCGATGTCAGAGCAGCTTCGTTCTCCACATCTACCCATTGTCCGGTACCGGTATCAAAGTATGCAGGCCTGGCGTCCCCGGTTGTGTCATCAAAGTACCAGTCCCTCTGGATAGAGACTTGATTGAGAGCGGAAAGATTGCCATAAACGGAAAAACCGGTTTCAGGCTCTTCTGCGCCCCCGGTAACAGAGTCCGTGTTGTATAAGAAGTTATTTGCAGCGAACATAAACGCAGAAAAGGTATACAACGTCCCGAAACGAGGGTCTCCAAAGTAGACGTCGCCACCGCTTACAAGCTGCCCATCGCCGTTGTGCGTACC
>CAYXPG010000070.1:7636-9411 GCA_964467205.1 uncultured Pirellulales bacterium
CGGATTCTTCTCTACCACATCGTATAACTCATGGCCCGATGGCAGGCGTCCCGAACCAACGCCCTCGTCTGCAAAGAGTTGGCTCACATTGTGTGTATTATTTATAGGGTAGTTCATTCCCAATAAGTCGGGACCATCCGGCGGAGGGACGCCCTGCTGAGTTGCTCCGGAAATCGAGGCACTGTCAAGGATATCAATATTACCAGTGGCGTCAACATCTCCAGCGAGCCCGTAGGTATTGGGGAGGGGCGCGGGATTAATACTGCTTTCTTCATACAAGGCGATATCTCCATCAACAAATACATTTCCGTTGATTGCGTCTTTGCCGCCAATCTCTCTTGTCGTGCTTCCCCATCCCGTCCATTCTCCCCCCAGCGGCACGGCTTGGGGAACACCTTGCCCCCTTAACGTAAATATGAACTTTTGTCCGCTCGAATTATTGCCATATATAGCGTGTTCAAAAGGAGGAGCCAGAAAGGACAGTTGTACCTTTATACTTTTCTGTTCGTTTCCAACCTTACCACTTGAAACAGCGTAAGGAGGGTTCTCATCGCAGTAAACATCCACCCAGTAGCTTCCTTCTCCTAAGGCGGTACCCTCAATGTTTTCAAATTCTTTATTCAACAATCTTGTGGGCAATAGCGCTAATCCTGCCTCAGCTAAATAAAAAGCCTTGGTTTTGTTAACATCCTTCTTAGTCAACACTATCTCAGTCTTTGCCAGACTGAGCAGGGAGAAACCCATAATGCTAAGTATAAAAGCGCAGATTATTACCAAAACGAGCACTGCGCCCTTTTCTGATTTGTTGAACCTTCTGATTTCCATCTTATCTCATCCCCCGTAATTTCGCATCATTATTGTTGAGACAAAGTGTGTTTGTAAATCATCTTCTTTCAACTTGAGGTCTATTGTTACTGTATTACCTGTTACATTAAATTGCAAATCTTCAATCTTATCATCAAGAATAGTCTCAGAGGTAATAGTCTCATGGGCATCTGATCCAATTTCGCTTTTAAGCGTAAGCTTTGAAACTCCCTGCGCAACAAAAAATCTCATCCAGCCTCCTTCCGTGTATATCCTTAGGCCTTTGCCATCGGCATCCACTTTTGCTGAAATTCCCGCTCTAATAGGACGGTTCATTCTAAGCATGACATAGGAAGCATCTCTTTGAAGATTTGCTCTTTTCCAGGCTGCATTCCAGTTGTTATGCCCGATAGACATAAGCATGCCCGTAGCCAGGACCAGTATAATGCCGGCAAGGGTAGCGACCATAAGTTCTACCAGGGTAAAACCTCTCTGCCTTATTGTTTTCATTGGATTGACCTATTCAGGAGCAATAATAGTGGTCAGAATGACACTATGCTCAGTTCCCGTCGGCCCCCAGCGAACAGTAACATTTGCCCTTTTATACAACCCACCATTTTCCGTGACTATCCCGGTAGTTCGAGAGTAGGATAAGTCATTTAAAGAAAGCACGCTGTTTGAGTCGCCTTGTTCTATGTCATTGTAGTTGCACGCTCTTAACTCTTCTAACTTCTGAGCAGCCAATTCTACAGCTATCCGATGACTTTCCTGGCGCTTAATCTCGCCTCTTCCGAATGCAAACATAAAAGGGCACGCAAGTACGACGATTGCGAAAACGAAGACAGCCACCATCACTTCAACGAGACTTGTACCCTTTTTAGATTTTATAGTAGTAAGCATAAATTAATCGTCCCTGCAGAATTGGCACCCCTTAATATATAAAGTATAATTCATATTTTACTAATTCAAAA
>CAYXPG010000071.1:0-9378 GCA_964467205.1 uncultured Pirellulales bacterium
CTAAAAAATCATTATACAGGATTAAAACAGAAAAGTCCAGAAAATTCCGGGCAGAAAGTGACTTATCCAGCCCGCTGTCGGGCTTTTTTGGCAGTGCAAACTTGACCGGCAAATGTCTAATCCAGCGTTTCAAACGCCGCTAACGGCCTGTCCCCGTCTTCAAAACAGAACTCTCAGCACTCTCAGCGGCAACAGTGTTATGCAGTGCAATACCATAGGAACGGCCCAGCCGCAGGAAGTAAGATACACTGTGCTTTCTATCATTTTCCGGCGTAAAAGACCATTTTGCGCCCAATCCCCATGGTACCGGCAGTCTCGCCCATATTCGCGATGAGCCGAGCGTGGCCTGCTCGGCCGTTCGGGCTCTGGGACCGACACCGACATCAAGCGCCTTAAAGGCCCGGGTATAAGGACAATCCATCAGTTCAGGTACCGTATAAAAAAAGGTCGAGCCTCCACTGTGGAAATCAAAGTAATAATCGATGCCGCCGGTACTGCCGGCGTCGCTGTCTCTGAGCATTGCAGCGGTCAAAACATCGAAAGTCGAAGCACCGCAAGGTTTAGGATGTGCAAGGTGCCACAATCGATTGTGGTCATTATAACGTGTCCCTTCCGGGAACAATCCCTGCTTATGCATTTTACATATCTCCGGATTGCCGCGTCCGGTTGCAGTGAAACGCCCATCGGGATTGACAAGTGGATATATCCAGAAATCGCACATCTGACGAAGACCGACCGCCTCCGGCTCATTACTTAAAAGAAAATCCACCATCCCCTGAAACGCCCAACTGCCGGACATTTCAGTATTGTGATTGCCGGTTATTATTACCACCTTTCTTTTAGGCCTGGGGGTATATGGGTCTGTAATCTTATACGCATAAATATTGTGCGCAGGGCTATAAGGGTAACAAGGGTCCGTATTGCCGGGGGTTGTGCCAACGACAAAATCCTTAATCTTCGCCGGTGTGCCAGGCAGGGCCAGTTCGGCATTGCCGCTGGCTGTTGGGGCTACATAGAGGCTGTTACTGACTAATTGAGTATGTGCCTCGGTCATTGCCGGCGTATAGACGTTGACGTTGCGGGCACAACCACTCACCAACAGCAACGAAACAACCAGCAGTATCATTGTTCGTCTCTTCATTATTACTACTCCTAAAAAGTACCGTAAATACAGGAAATTAGCCCTTGTATACTACCAATATGAAAAAGTCAAGGAGTTTTCGAAAAAATCAGCCGGGATAAACCGGCACAAAATAAAATCGCTTGAAAATTCACTCATTTTGTATAGACTGTCCGGTTGTATTACAGGCAATCCATTTTAGTTTAGATTGGCGGGATGATAGGATGTCGGATTTTAAGATTGAATCGGCCCAGAGGATTAAGCGTCTGCCGCCCTATTTGTTTGGGCGACTGAATGCCTTAAAGCTGGCTAAACGTCAGGCAGGTGTTGACATTATCGATTTGGGTATGGGAAATCCCTCTGACCCGGCGCCGAAAATGGTAATTGACAAATTGTCTGAAGCGGCACAGGACCCGCGCAATCACCGGTACAGCGCATCAAAAGGCATAAAAAATCTGCGGGGCGAGATAGCCAAAAAATACGAGAGGCTGTGGAACGTTCAGCTCGACCCTGAAACCGAGGTGTTGGCGTGCATAGGGTCGAAGGAAGGTTTCAGCCATCTGTGCCTGGCGATGTTAGGCCCGGGTGACACCACTATCGTCCCGGACCCGGCCTTTCCGATACACAATTACTCGGTCGCACTGGCCGGGGCAAATGTGATTTCAGTTGCCCTCGGAAACGATGAAAAGTTCTTAAAGACTATTGCTGAGGTTTGTGAGCATTTGTATCCAAAGCCGAAACTGCTGATTCTAAACTATCCCAACAACCCAACGGCGATGACCGTGGACGAAGGGTTTTTTGAGCCGGTTGTGGATTTGGCAAAAAGATTCAAAATAGCCGTCATTCACGATTTCGCTTATGGAGAGACCTGTTTCGATGGCTATAAAGCCCCGAGTTTTCTTTCGGTTAAAGGCGCCAAAGATGTTGGCGTCGAATTTATTACAATGAGCAAGCCCTATAATATGGCTGGTTTCCGCATCGGCTTTGCAGCGGGAAATAAGGATATGCTCGATTATCTTGCCACTATAAAGGGTTACTACGATTACGGCATATTCCAGGCGCTGCAAATAGCTGCCATTATTGCACTTAGGCATTGTAACGAGGATATAATCGCCCAGAACAAAAGATACCAGGAACGGCGGGATGTAGTTTGCCAGGGCCTTGAAAGAATCGGCTGGGAAGTGGAAAAACCACGCGCAGGAATGTTTGTTTGGGCAAAAGTCCCGCAGCAGCATTCCAGCGGTAAGGGTAGTATCGATTATGCAATGGACCTGTTGGAATACGCCGAGGTCGCAATTGCACCGGGAAGGGCTTTTGGCGAAAACGGCGAAAATTATATGAGAATCGCCCTTGTCGAAAACCAGCAGCGGCTGAGACAGGCTATTCGAAATATCAGCCGATTTGTACGTGAAAAACCTGTAAAAAAATAACCCGCAAACTAACCAATACTCAAACTGTAGTCTGCAAAAAAAAAGCAAATTACTGCTTGCTCATTGTTTTTACAAAAAATTTTACCATCTCCTTTTCTTTCAAATCGCCTCTTACAATGCCGTTATGCGGCATATATGCACAAGCAAACCTAGACTTTTTTTGGAATAGCAAAATTCTTCAAAAAAACACTTGACGTCCGGAGACAAATTTGGTTTAATAATACTATCAGCTTGGGGGCTGGAAAAGACTCACTTAGAAGTTAAAGTAAGATTGTTTAGTTTATGATTTTTTTGTTGTATTTAATTGGTTTTTTTTCGATTACGCTTCAATGAATTGGGGTGGAGTAGAAACTCAATAATGATGTAGCTGGTCGTGACTTTTTTAGCTTGAAATAAGCTTAAATTGTACAACAGACGGCTTTGGTTTAAGCGAAGCTGTCAAATAGGGGCTGTGGAAAACTCCATACGGCGAGAAAACTTTGAACATAAGGGCGCAGAAGTTCTGCGCGCTGGACGAACGTGTACATTTTTTCAATAGTTTTCCGGTTTTTGGAGGACGCCCGAAAGATGAAAGCAACAAAAGGAGTTGGGTGGTTAGTTATTATGTGTACATTGTTTGTTTGTACTGTTTCGGTTGAGGCAACACCTGTTGTTATTCCTTTGGATGATTCGGGCTGGGCTGCGGTCATCGATGACGTTATGCTCTACGAAACCAGACAAGTCGGTGCCCCTTACGTTTTCGGAATAACTGACGATGCGGTTATAATCCAGCTCGACAAAACTTTTAGGGAACCACTCAGGGATGGGTTCTTCGACCCAATCGTTATCGAGTTTCAAAAAATTCGCCAGACCGATATTACAAATATTATCATCAGGGACGAACGCATCGCAAACTGCACAGGCAGCGAATGGTTCGATTTCCACCTGCACCTGACGAGTGCTTTCGCAGGCTTCAATCCGGATTTCATTCCCGACGGCGACCAGCTTGAAAATGTCTCCTACAGTATGAACTTCGGTTATGACGGCCTGCCTGTTCGATTGAATTTTGAAGATAACAACGCAAGCGGCGTGCCTGCAGCAGGTGACGTATTTGAGCCAGGCCGTATTGCAGGACAGATTATGATTGTCACCGACCCCGAAATGGGCGTCGGACCGAACTTCCGTTTTGGCCTTAAAGAAGTCCCCACCGTGCCCGAGCCGGCAACACTGGCTCTGCTTGGTATCGGTGGGCTAATGGCTCTTAATCGAAAAAGACGCCGGCAAGCCTGAATGGTTTGGGGACAAGAGAAGTTTAAATTCTTAAAAGGGAAACAGAAAGACATCCGGTTAAGTTGATATTTGTTAAGGAAATAATTCAGGGGAAAAGTATATGAGGATGATGAAAAAAATCGCATTGCTGTGTTTCTTGTTTGTCGTGGTATTGTTCGCAAACAATGCTTCCGCAACGCTCACCAGTTCGTATTATGACGGCACCACATATTATGACTTGCCCTGGGGCGACTACAGTAATCTCCGGGGGCACATAGACTTTGCCGTTTACGATGACCGCCAGGAATACGAATTTGTTACTGGTTTTGATGCCCCCGGATCCTACGAGTACGTTTACGCATATCAGATATTTAATGACGACCTTTTCAGCGATGAGGCGGTGGCGTATTTTGCCGTATTGGGTGTCGAGGCGGGCATAACAAGCGGCATCGGTTGCGAGGACGACCTGACCGGTGGAATAGGACCGACACCAACAGACGGATATTTCGATGATGTCGAATTAAAGGTGGTTTGGGAATTTAAGGATGGTGTTATATACAAGGATAAACATTCCTGGCTTCTGGTCTTCAGCAGCACCGAGGACTGGGTGCCCGGTGAATATGAGATTAAAGGCTCAGACTTCCCGACACCTGTTCCGGAGCCATCTACACTGGTTTTACTCGGTATCAGCAGCGCCTGGCTCTTAAATAAAAGTAGAAAAAGAAGGAAATCTGTTAATTAAAACTGCCTTTGGCGTTCAGATATATTCTCGAAGCCAAATGGGGGAATGATGAAAGTCAGCAACTCAATTTGTTTCGGATGGTGGCAGGGGCTCCAAAACGCATTATTTCGCGTTTGGGCAACCCGGCAGATAACATTAGCCGTTCTGGCTTTTGCGTTTGTTTTCTCTGCCCCCGCCTATTGCCGTTCAAACGGTGTTGTGCTTCTGATTCAGCAGACTCCGGCCCAGGCCGGAACGGTAAATCCGGGCGTTGGCGTTCATCGTTTCGACCTCAATACCGAGGTTACTTTGACTGCCGTGCCCGAACCGGGCTTTCAGTTTGTTTGCTGGATGGGTGATGTAGGTGACACAACGGCCGGAAGCACTATCACATATCTTAATGCACCGAAAATCATTATTGCCGTCTTTGAGAGGACTCAATTTGATTTCCTGGCTCCGGCAGAGAGGGCATTGAGTACTCCTCATGGCGGCTTGTACCGCTCCGCTGCGGATTATAGCCGGCAGGGATATACAGGAGGCGGTGCTAAAAGACCCAAAGAATGGAGTTGGCCTAAGGAACCTGAAAAACCCGAAGAACCCGAAGAGCACGATTTTCCCAGCCCGGAAGATGAAGATGATTTTCCCGTCCCTGAACCAGTACCTGAACCGGCCACCGTGATACTCTTGGGCCTCGGTACTTGTATGGCCCTTACCAGACGTCGAACGGGGAAAAAGCCCTGACCGAAAAATATTGACAAAAAACCAAAAGTGAACACACAAACAAAAATCAAAAAATCACTTTTGGCCTGAATCAATATTTACAGGAAACAGAAATTAATGGCCCCCCTTGCCCCCCCCTTATGTGCAATTGTCGTCTCAGTACAGCAATACACAAGTCAAACTGAATTTCACTGAAATACCTTTGATAGGACCACGCATTACTAAAATCGGTCTTTTAGCAAAAACTGTTGTTACTCGAATCTAAAACCGCAGGTATCGGCCGTGAGAAATTCGGATTCTGTCCTCGGATATTTTCTGCAGCTTAACGGTCGAACCGGATAGATAGAGCAGAAGGATTTCCCGTTTGGTTTGTATTTAAGGAATGGGCAGACATTAGGCAGCTTACAACACGCCCCGCAGCTATTGCATTGCCCTTTGCGATTTTCGGAAACTGCCAATACCGAAGTGAAGCTCCTTTTTATCTTGGCAGACCACGTGTTTCTTTGTCTATCAGCTATCATCCACCACTTTCCCGCACAGCCAATGGCCCTTTAATCTCTGCACCGACAAAACCTCTTATGATTTTCGAAAGACCGCCACAACGTTTTCAACTTCGACCACGAACAGCCGGTTATCGCCCTCGAAATCGACCGGTATCGCACCTTTGGGATTGAATAATACCTTATCGTACTGGCGCAGCGGTATATCAGGCGTGTTCTCGACCTCTGCGGATATCGTTACTATTCGGCCGGTTATCGTCGGGATTTCTATATTGTCGGGCAGTCGAATACCGCCTTTAGTTTCTTTCTTGTCTTCGTCTTTACAAATCAGAACGCGTTTGCCTATCGGTTCAACCGTTTCAAGCGAGTCTGTCCCGATGTCGTCGTTTTCATCCATTTTATTTTCTCATAAAACAAGCTCTTTTCGATTGCAGCAAATATTATATCCTTTGGAAGTCAATTTTGCAAATTCCTGTTCATTGTGGTTATGTTTTCCCCCAACGGCAAATAAAAATTTATGTTGATGCAAGGCTGCTATTGACTTGTTGCTTTTAATTTTTTTCCTTTTTTCCTTCTGCCGAGCATCTGGTCGGCCTCGTCGCGTGTTTTAGGCGGCCAGGCCCCTTCCTGCTGCAATTGCTTCAGGTTGTCAAGCTGTTTCATACTGATTATAGTCCTGCACTTTGGAAACCTGTTACAGCCCAGGAAAGGCCCTTTTTTGCTCTGCCTGATTACCAGCTCGCCCTCTTTGCACTTGTAACATTTTATCCCTGTCGGCTCAGGCGGCGGCTTCGGCGGCAGGGCGTTGCCGTCCTTGTCAAGTTTAAGAGTTGTTTTGCAGTTTGGATAATCGCTGCAGCCAAGAAATGGCCCGAATCGCCCATGCTTGTGCATCATTGCCTTGCCGCATTTCGGGCATTTATGTTCGCTTTGTTTTTCTTCAATCATTTTGCCTTGACTGTCGCAGGGACAGGCAAATTTACACTTGGGATAAACCGAGCAGCTAAGAAACTTTCCGTTTTTGCCGAACCTGTAAACGAGCGGCTTGTCGCACTTGGGACAGTTATACTCGCTGGCGCTCACCTCCGCCTTGGCGTGCTTCATCTGCTTCTGCGCTGTATCGAGATTTTGCTTGAATGGTCCGTAAAATTCTCTCAAAACACCAAGCCAGTCCAGATGCTGTTCTTCGATTTTGTCTAACTGTTCTTCCATATAACGCGTAAAGGCAACGTCCATTATTTTCGGAAAGTACTCGTTAAGTTTGTCGGTAACTACTTCACCGAGGTCAGTCGCAAAGAATTTCTTCTCTTGCCGCTCAACATAGCGACGGTCCTGAATCGTGCTTATGATTGCAGCATACGTGCTTGGCCGCCCGATACCTTCTTTTTCCAGCGCCTTTACCAGAGATGCCTCGTTATATCGCCCCGGCGGCTTCGTAAAATGCTCCTCCGCTTTTATATCGACTACCGATAATTTAGCCCCCTTCTTCACCGGCGGTAAATCCTGCTGATTATTGGCTGAATTACCCCAGATTTTGCTGAAACCGTCAAAAACCAGCACCCGTCCGGTCGTCCTGTAATGACAAGGCCCGACAGATGTTTGAGCAACTATATCAAGATTGGTAACATCCCACTGGGCGGGTAACATCTGGCAGGCGACAAATCGCCGCCATATTAAATCATAGAGCTTAAACTGTTCATCGCTAAGAAATCCCTTTATGTCCTGCGGTGTAAGGTCAACGTCCGTCGGATGGACGGCTTCATGTGCCTGCTGAGCGGTTTTCTTCGAGGCATAAACCTTTGTCTTCTCAGGCAGATAATCACCGCCGATTTGGGCGCCGATGTACCTGCGCACCTCTTTTATTGCCTCACCCGACAGATGTGTACTGTCTGTTCTCATATAGGTAATAAGCCCAAGAAATCCCATCGAGCCCAAATCGATGCCTTCATACAATTGCTGGGCTATCCGCATAGTTCTTCTGGCGGTAAAGCCTAATCGATTCGCACCGGCCTGCTGCAGTGTGGATGTGATAAAAGGAGCCGATGGCTGGGAAACCGTTCGCTTGGTCTGTATCTCTGCTACCGAAAATGCCGCCTGCTGCAGTGCAGAAAATACCTTCTCGGCTTCCTGCCTGCTGTGCGCCTCAAATTTCTTATCGCCTACCTTCTGCAGCTCCGCCTTAAAAGCGTTGTGTTTAGCCAGCCACTCGTTTTGTTCGGCGTTCGTTGGCGGTTTATCATCCTCTTTTTTGGGCGTAACAAACCTGAACCATTCCTCGGTATAGTCACTTTGTAAATCGGCGGTGAATACCGCCGGGATAAGCCAGTATTCTTCGGCTTTGAAATTTCTGATTTCTCTTTCTTTTTCAACGATTAGTTTGACAGCAACAGACTGCACTCTGCCCGCCGAAAGTCCACGGGCCACTTTTTTCCAAAGCAGTGGAGAAATCTGATAACCGACGATTCTGTCGAGGATGCGCCTCGCCTGCTGGGCCATAACCTTGTCCATATCGAGTTTGCCCGGCTCGGCAAAGGCGCTTTGTATCGCTGATTTGGTTATGGCGTTGAAGATTACACGGTAGGTCTTTTCTTCCGGGATGCCGAGTATTTGTGCCAGGTGCCAGGCAATTGCTTCGCCTTCGCGGTCGAGGTCGGTCGCCAGAAACAGCCTGTCGCATTTTTTTGCCGCCGCCTTCAGCGATATTACAGTGCGCCTTTTACCCTCCAGTATATCGTAAGTCGGCTCAAAATCGTTTTCTATATCGACGTTAAGCCCCTTCGCAGGCAGGTCGCGCACATGACCCATTGACGCCTTGACTTCATACCCCGGGCCGAGATATTTATTTATCGTCTTCGCCTTGGCAGGCGATTCGACTATTACCAGCGATTTTTTAGGACCTGTTTTCGCCATAAATACTGCGTCTTTACTCTCGAATCGTTGACCCTTGGGGGCTGCTAACATCTATCGGCTATTTCCACAATAAAATTTAGCGAAGAACAAATAACGCCCCCCAATGGCTTTGTCAAGAAAAAACAATTTCCGCGTTTTTACGTCGTTCCTAAAAGCTTTTCGAGCAGCGGCTTTAATTTCCTGATAGCATTGCCCCGGTGCGAGATTGTGTTTTTTTCTTCTGCCGTTAATTGTGCAACTGTTTTATTCAAGCCCGGCACAAAGAATATCGGGTCATACCCGAATCCGTTTTCCCCAATTTCCCTTTCTGCTATAAGACCTTCCAGTTCCCCTTCGGCCTCAACCAATATTTTCTCAGGACTCGCCAGAGACAGACAGCAGACAAATCTCGCAGTCCTTTCTTCTTTCGGCACGCCTTCGAGAAGTTTCAGCACTTTGGCTGTATTCTTATGGTCAAGCGTTTTTCTGTCGGCCTCTTTCTCCCCGCAAAACCTCGCGGATTTCACGCCGGGTTCTCCGCCGAGCGCATCAATTACCAGGCCTGAGTCATCGGCGATTGTCCAAAGGCCGGTTGCTTGCGCATAACCAAGTGCTTTTTTACGGGCATTCTCTGCGAATGTTGTGCCGTCTTCTTCAATTTCGGCGATGTCGCTAAAATCCGACAGCCCCAACCACTCAACATCACCGCCGAGCATAGCCCTCAATTCCGCAATCTTACCCGGATTCGTA
>CAYXPG010000072.1:0-9299 GCA_964467205.1 uncultured Pirellulales bacterium
TCGCCGCTTGAGGAAAAACAGAAATAATGTTTCTATGATGATAACAGGTATTTACTAAAGACGCGTTTCTTGAAGTCCAATACTTTCATAAAAATTGCTGTTTCTGTCGTTATCTTCAGTGTTATATGTGCACTGGCTTTTCTTTATGCGCCGACCGTCCGAGGCGATTTTGATATCGGTTTCTGGTACAGCATACTGCCGCCCTTAATTGCCATTTTACTTGCCTTTGTTACCGGCCGCGTCTTTTTGAGTCTGACAACCGCCATAATCATTGGCGGTCTGCTCGCTACTGTTCCCAACGCGCCGGCCGCCCCGGCCGCCTGGGCGAACGGTCTCATCACCGCCGTCTCATTTACTACAACGGCACTTACCACCAAAAGCAATCTTCAGATACTTGCATTCGCACCACCGATTTTCGTAATGATTACCGTCGTCTTTGCTACCGGCGGGTTCAGCGGACTGATTAAATTACTCCTGCGATGGGTCAACGGTAGAAAATCCGCCCAACTGACCACCGCTTTGATGGGCATAATCTGTTTCATTGACGATTACGCCAATGCTATGATTATCGGCTCGGCTATGAGACCGGTAACCGACCGTTTCGGCGTCAGCCGTGAAAAACTCGCCTTCATTGTCGATGCCACAAGTGCCCCCGTCGCCGGCCTGGCTATTATCAGCACCTGGATAGTATACGAAGTCGGCCTCTTCACCGCAGTAGCACATCAGCTTGGCATACAAAGGGATGGATATGCAATCTTCTTCGACGTCCTCAGCTTCCGTTTTTACTGCCAGCTTATGATTATTTTTGTCTTTATGCACATTATCGTCGGCAGGGACTTTGGCCCGATGAAAACCGCCGAAAATTCATCCCGCCCTCTCGATGAGCACCCGCCCATCGAGACAGCATCCCATCACGGCACCCCACAGACACACAAACACCGTGCACGTAATGCACTTTTACCACTGGTGGGACTAATCCTTTTTGACATTACAGGCCTGTGGCTGAGCGGCGGAGGCCCGGAAAAACTTAAAGCCGGCGCCTCACTGTTCAACTGGGTTTATTGGCGGGACACTATCACCGGCGTCGAAAACTCCAGAATAATTCTCATTTACGCCTCGCTTTTCGGCCTCGCCGTCGCACTGATTTGTGCGCGTTTTTCAGCGTCACTTAGTTTCGGCGCTATCGGCAGGTGTTTCCGCATCGGGCTGAAAAAAAGCTTACTGCCGGTTACCATTCTCACTCTCGCCTGGTCGCTTAAAAACTGCTGCGATGTCCTAAATACCGGCACTTTTCTCGCTTCTATATTGGCTGACAACCTTTCGCCGTACTGGTTCCCGGCCATACTCTTCACCACCGCTTCTGTCGTCTCCTTTGCTACCGGCACCAGCTACGGCACAATGGCCATCCTGATGCCGACGGCCATACCGGTTGCCTTTGCACTCGACGGCTCTTCTTACGGCCTTACCACAATGATTAGTTTTGGTGCCGTTCTCGATGGCGCCATCTTTGGCGACCACTGCTCGCCAATCTCCGACACCACGATTATGAGTTCCGTTTCCAGCTCCTGCGACCATATGCGTCACGTCCGCACCCAACTGCCGTACAGCTTGTTCGTTGCTTTTATTGCGCTTATTTGCGGCTACATCCCCGCCGCATTCGGCCTTTCCTGGCTGCCCTCTATGGCCCTCTCAATATTACTTATGACCACAATATTCATCGTCATCACAAAACGCTCCCGCTCAAAACAACCCTAATGTCTTTACCGGGCCGCTGCAAATTTGTATGATAGAGATAATGAGTACTAATATTGACAAAAAATATGATTCGCTAAAGCAAATCCTTAAAGACCTCGGCAAAGTTATCATCGCTTATTCCGGCGGTGTTGACAGCACCTTCCTCTTAAAAGCGGCCGTCGAAGCCTTAGGCCCCGAAAACGTTCTGGCCTGTATCGCAAAAGGCCCCTCCCTGCCGCAAAGCCAATACGACCAGGCAATTAAGATGGCCAAAGGTATAGGCGCCGAACTCCACACCGTCGAACCGAATGAACTTGCCGATTCGGCATATTCAGCCAACAATCCCGACCGCTGCTTTCACTGCAAATCCCATCTTTTCCAAATCCTCACCGGCATCGCCAAAGAGCAGAATTTCACTCACATTATTTCCGGCCATAATTTCGACGACAAGGACGATTTCCGTCCCGGCAGCCGTGCTGCTAAGGATTTCGGCATCCGCTCTCCTCTTGCCGAATCGGAACTGACCAAGCAGGACATCCGCCGATTGAGCCGAGACCTCAATTTACCCACCGCCGACGTCCCCGCATCTCCCTGCCTGGCTTCGCGAATCAGTTACGGCCTTAAAATCACCGAGCAAAGATTGAACCAAATAGAACGCGCCGAAGAATTCCTCCGCTCACTTGGTTTTATTGAGTTTCGCGTCCGCCATCACGACACAGTCGCCAGAATAGAAGTTGACCCTGAAGACATCGAAAAAATAACGAGTGAACCCAACCGTTCGAAGATAGTTGAAAAATTAAAATCTCTCGGCTTTAAGTTTATATCCCTCGACCTGCAGGGCTTTCGCTCCGGCTCACTAAACGAGCCACTCACCGATGACCAAAAGCAAATAAATCTTTAACCCCCCCTAATATCCAATTGCACAACCGTCTTTGCGCGGGTCCGACCCGCCGAAATATCGCAGAGGATTATCTTTTCGCCAGATACCCTGATAACCCCCGAAGGCCCTGGTGTTTTTATTAATTTTATGGCCCATCTCAGCCAGCTTTCGCTTTACCGATTCATCAATATGTCTTTCAAATGTCACGGTTCCCGGCCCGGTGCTTCTTTCTCCTGTCGGCTTTGAACTCTCCGAATGCGAGACTCTCGGCTGTTCACCCGCCTGCTGTACTGACATCCCGAAATCAATCAGGTTCATCAATACCTGGGCATGTCCCTGCGGCTGAAAATCACCGCCCATCACTCCGAATGAAAATACCGGCCTTGCCCGGCGCGTAACAAATGCAGGAATAATCGTATGGAAAGGCCGTTTATGCGGCTCCAGTTTGTTCAGGTCTTTCGGGTTGAGCGAAAACAGCTTCCCACGGTTCTGCAGACAGAACCCCATACCATCAGGAACAAGCCGTGACCCCCAGCCGAAATAAATGCTCTGGATTAGTGAAACCATATTGCCTTGCTTATCCGCCGCCGTCAGGTAAACCGTATCAGAAGAACTTTTTAATCTTCCCGCAGAAACTTTTTGCGCCGCACGCTTCGGGTCAATCAGCTTGAGTCGCTCTCTGGCATATTCTTTTGAGATAAGCTGCTTCAAAGGCACCTCGGCAAAATCCATATCGGCATAATATACCGCACGGTCTTCAAAAGCCAGCTTCTTGGCCTCGATAAAAAGATGAAGCTGTTCGGCGCTGTTCGGACGCATTGATGCAATGTCAAAATGCTCCAGCAGATTAAGCATTTGCAGTGCCGCTATCCCCTGCCCGTTCGGAGGAAGCTCCCACACGTCATAGCCGCGGTAATTGGCGTTTACCGGCTCGACCCAGGTAACAGTATGGTCGTGAAAGTCACGCATCGAGAACCGCCCGCCTTTGGCCCTGGAATAATTGACGATTCGCTCGGCGATTTCACCCTTGTAAAATATATCTGCCCCGCCTTTGGTGATTTTCTTCAAGAAATTCGCCATATCCGGGTTCTTAAAAACGTCTCCAAACTCCGGCCTTTTACCGCCGGGCGTAAATGTTCTGGTCAGGTTCTCAAATTTCCCGTCCGGCCGCCACCATTTGCCCGAAATAATCGGTGTAACGGCAAATCCTCCGGCAGCACTATCAATCGCCGCTTCCAGTACCTTACCCATCCCCACTTTGCCGAATCTTTCTAACAGGGCCGACCAGCCGCTGACGCAGCCCGGCACGCTCCATGACAGCGGACTATGAGAACCGATGCTCTTTAATCTTAGTTTGTTTGCATTCTCAAGAGACCAGTTATATGGTGACCGCCCACTGGCGTTCAGCCCGTAAAGCTTCTTATCTTTTTCTATCCATACAATTGCGAACAGGTCTCCGCCCGGCCCGCAGCTCATCGGCTCGACCACGCTCAGCATCGCATTAGTGCAGACGGCCGCATCAATTGCATTGCCACCGGCTTTTAAGATGTCAACACCAGCCATCGCCGCAAGCGGCTGGCTTGCGCAGACAAGTCCATTTCGGCACACCAGCGTTGAGCGGTTCTGATTTCTACCACGCAGCTTTTCGCTGTCGATGAACACTCCCGGGCCCGCAGTCTCTGCCGAGGCCGATTCTCCAATGGCCGCTTCTCCACTAAACAAAGCCGAAGTAAATGCTCCGCCAGTAAGTTTCAAGAATGAACGACGTCTCATTTTTACTCCTCCCAAATCTGCAACGTTCTTTTTAGATTTTTATGATTTGCCTTTGTTATGTTCGTGTAGTTGTTTCGCCAAAGCTGCCGCACCGATTATGCCGGCATCTTCGCCAAGCGTCGCAAAGCATATCTCAACCGTCTCTTTTTTCAACGCCCATATATGTTCATCGAAGTAATCTCTTATTCTATTAAGCAGCACGTTACCGGCGGCAATCATACCTCCTGCAAAGACCAGCCGTTTCGGCTCTGCTGCGTGCAGCACATTGATACAGAGAATCCCAAGTACTTCTGCCGTCTTGTCGGTTATCTCTTTGGCAAGCTCATCACCACCCGCCAGATGTTCATAAACATCCTTGCTGGTTATCTCACCTTTTTCCTCCAACACTTCTTTCAAACTGGATTCAGCCCCGGCTTCAATTGCTTCTGTCGCTCTTTTTGCCGTCGATGCAGCCGAGGCATAAGCCTCGGCGCAGCCTCTTTGGCCGCAGGCACACTTGCGCCCGTCCGGATAAACTATCATATGACCCAGCTCCGCCCCGTTATCATCCCAGCCGTGAACAAGTTCGCCTTTACTGATAATGCCGCCGCCTATCCCGGTACCTAACGTAAAAAAGGCCATATCCTCAACACCTTTACCCGCCCCCAGAACATATTCACCCCAGCAGGCGGCATTAGCATCGTTCTCAAGAACAACCGGCTTTCCCAGCCGTTCACTCAGCATCTGACGCAGCGGAACGTTCTTAAATTTCGGCATATTCGTAGCGTTCACTATTATACCTTTGCTGTATCTTGCCGGCCCGGGACTGCCTATCCCCGCCGCACAGACGTCCTGCAGACCAGAGCCCGCTTCTGCAACGAGCTGCTCGACCGCCTCAGCCATCTTTTCCACAACCGCCTCCGGCCCCATATCTGCATCGGTCGGCGTCGAAGTCTTACAGAGAAGATTCAGTCCAGAATCAAAGCAGCCAATCTTGATATTTGTCCCGCCCAAATCAATTCCAACAAAAAGCTCATTCATTTTTTTGTGTTGTTACCTAATCAGGATAGCCGTTAGGGTACTTATTGTGAAACTCCCACGCAGTAGCGACTATTTTTTCTAATTCAGGGTACCCGGTCTCCCAGCCAAGTTCTTTTTGCGCCTTTGTCGCATCGGACGTCAGTACAGGCGCATCACCGGCCCGGCGCCCCGATTCTACCACCTCAAAATCCTTACCCGAAACCTTCCTGACTGTTTCGATTACTTCTCTTACCGAATATCCTTTGCCGTTACCTAAGTTATAGACCAGCTCATTTTCAGTCTCCAGCTTTCTCGACGCCAGCAGATGCGCCCTGCACAAATCTTCTATATGTATGTAATCACGAATGCATGTCCCATCTGCCGTTGGATAATCGGTCCCGAAGATTTTGATGTTACTGCGCCTGCCCATTGCCGCCTGGATAGTCAGTGGAATCAGATGAGATTCAGGCTGATGGTCTTCACCAAGCCGGCAGTTTGCCCCCGCACCTGCGGCATTGAAGTATCTAAGTGTAGCGTAACGAAGTTTGCCCGCTTTCATTTGCCAGTGGCACATCCTTTCAATAGCGAGCTTCGTTTGCCCGTAAGGATTTACCGGCTCTTTTGGTGCCTCCTCACCAATCGGCACCTTTTTCGGCATACCATACACCGCCGCCGTGCTGCTGAAGATAAATTTCTCCACGCCGGCTGTCTCCATCGCACTAAGTAGATTTTGCGTATTGGAAACGTTGTTTCGGTAGTATTTAATCGGCTCCGCCGTCGATTCGCCGACCTCGATAAAAGCCGCAAAATGCATAACCGCCTCAATCTTATATTTGCTTAGCGTATCGATGAGCAGTTCATTGTTAGCCAAATCACCCTGGACGAACTCGGTATCTCCCACAGCGGCCCTGTGGCCCTTACTTAGATTGTCAAAGACTACCGGCTCAAAGCCATCGGCCTTGAGCATCGCCGCCATATTACTGCCAATGTAACCCGCCCCGCCTGCAACCAGTATTTTCATAGTTTGTTTTCTTTCTGCAGTTTTGTAGCTTTCTTTTCTATTCGCCTCAAAATCGCCGTGCTTAATCTCTCGTCACCACCCAAATCAATCCAGACCATCTCCTGCCTTTGTTCCGGCTCAAGTCTGAGTTTTTGTATTGATGAATTGCTTTCGCCGAACAGCTTGAAGGCTTGTGACCTGCTGCCCTCGGCTCTTTGCGGCATATTAAGTCTCTGAGTATTAACATTGCATCGAATGCAGACCTGCCCGTCTTCTTCCCTGATTCTTATTTCTGCACTCCTTCGGATAGTATGCAGGTTGGCTTCTGCGGTATTAAAACCCCCGATGCTGTCACTGCGCCAGATTTCAAAAAGCTGCGCACCCTGCAATGGCCGGGTTACTATCACACCGCTATCGGCGTCTGATTTGGCAATGCTAAAATGCATCCGGCCCAGAACCTTTTCTGCCGTCCGCATCGCTTCGTCCCTGGCCACCTCGGATAAACATATTTGTTCGACCGGCTTAAATTGCTCGCTCTCTGCGCATCCTCCCAAAAGCACCGGCGCCATACTTACAACAAACAGTAATAATTTGAGTGTGTTCATTTTGTATCCGTCCTTTTCTGTTACGCTTTCAATTTCGCCTGATTATATCTGCTGGGCAACTTTACCTCAAGAACCAATTGATTTTCTAAAAATATCCTCCACCCCGCAACATTCTTATTGCTTAGCTTAAGTATTGTGATATTAGGAAGGAATGGGTTTAACAAAAAGCCCCTGTGCGAACTATGGCGAGAATATTCCCTTATTTATTTTTTTTGTTGTCTTTGAAATATTCGCCTTCTGTCTCACAGGGGCAAGACCATACCAGTCGGCGCCTACTCCTCTTTGTTCGTTAGCTTCCCTCTCACTATGCCTGCATTTCGCTCTGACTTGTATTCGGTTTCAGCAGTTCGGCAATGCAAAGTAAAGCTAAACTTGACCGCCTTTTTCATCCCAGGCCAACTGCTATTTCTTTTTTCTTTTTTTATTCTAATTTGTCCATCGACAGATTTTGTTTGCAATCTTGAGCCTTTTTGTTGGTCACCGTCTCCGCTCATAAAACACTGTTTAATACCGGCAAGAATGCCGACCACTTAAAACCTTCTCACTCTTTCTTCGCTCCCCCAGCACCCCAGCTTAACATCTTTCCTCTTTTCTCCAGTAGCCGACAATCTCCCCCATTTAACCCCGATAATGTAAAAAAAACCCGCTGAAATTTTTTTAGCCAACCCAAAAAAATTTTCACATTTTTTTACTTTTCCTTTAGCTCCGCCGAGCGCAAAAGCTCACCTTGAGCGTAGTTGAGGGGAGGAATCTATTAAAAAATTGTCGTTCTGAGCGCAGCGAAGAATCTCAACCAATAATCAATAATCCATTATCAATAATCAATGAAAAGGCCGCCCCGGACATCACCACCCCGTCAGTCTTAATAAAGCCAGCATAAATAAAAGACCGACCACCAGCATTGCAGCCCTCAGTATCCGCAGAAGGCGTGTTCTGGGTTCCACAAAGTGCCATATAAACACCCAAAAAGCTGCAATAAGCGATATTCGTAAAATAAATGATATAATGTTACCGAGCATAAACCCATAATAGCCTATTTTAACACAGCAAGTCAAGTAAAAAATGCCTACCTTGACAGCAATAAAAGCTCCAAAAATCAACTCTGAGGGTGCATTTCGTATTTTTTAGCACTAAATTTTAAAGAAATTGAAAGAACTAAGCCGAATAATGCGCCTGTATGGTAGTAGTTTATTGATTTTTTTAATATTTTATGTAGGAGATTTAATGATGCATTTTCTCCAAGAAATTAAAAAATGGCTGGGTGAGATTACCGAAATTTTCTTATTGTTGATTGCCATTGGGATTACTGTGGAAATCCTCTTTGGCAGTGCGGTGCCGTTCTTTGGTGGCCAGATTGTCGCCAATCTCACCGCACTAATCAGCACTCTGGGCGAAAATGGGCTTGTTGGGCTTATCGCTTTGAGCGTCATCTTCTTCCTGTTCTATAGGAAGAAAGCTGTTGCATAGAGTCATCATTGTCTGTCGTACTCAGAAGCGGCACATTCTAACTAAAGCTTTGCCGCCAAAAGTGCCCTTCTGAGTACGATGACACCTGATTTTTCGGTTACTATAGCGGCCAACACCGAAAAAATGCAGTTGCTAAATTCTTACCCTCCGACGAGATGGAGTTGGTTGGTATCTCTATCTGCGAACAATCCCCGCTTTTGCTTATCCGGCTTCGATGTGCCCATTTTCTTGGGTTCATAAAGAAAACGCTAAAAATTCTCCGCTGAGGACAGGAAAATGAAACTAAATATAAAAGCCTTCGCTCTGGCCTGCGGCCTGATTTGGGGACTCGGCCTTTTCCTGCTCACATGGTGGATAATTGCCATAGAAGGCACCACCGATGAAGTTCCATTCATTGGACGTATCTATCGCGGCTATAACATAACTCCGCTTGGCTCGGTTATAGGCCTGATTTGGGCCTTTATTGACGGGGCTATTGCAGGGGCAATCTTCGCCTGGCTTTACAATCTAATCGCACGCCGAACCTCGAGATAAAAAAGAACAAGCAGCGTAGCACGCTGTTTTCTGCAAATTGCCGCCGGGAAAATAGAATCATACGCGCAGGTAAAAATGTACGTAATTTTTGAGATAATTTTTTAAAATTTGGTTTTTTTTGGGGGGGAAAATTGGCCTAAATCGGAAGGGGAAGTTAGTTTGTGGGCTAAAAAGGGAGATTGGGGCATGAGGATGGGGTAAATAGGTGAAATAGGTAAGAAAAAAACGTTCAAAAACGTTTGAAAACGTTCAAAAACGTTTGAAAATATTCAAATTTTGAGTAGAAACGTTCGAAAATATTCGAAAT